>NZ_JASFYM010000003.1 GCF_030055635.1 Methanothrix sp.
ATCTCGTTGAAAAGATCCGTCGCACCGTACTCATAAATCGCATCCAGCGTCCTGCCTATCGCATCATCGTTCAAATCCGATGCGTAAACTCCATCCCCAAGCAATCTCTCAACAGGCAGCCTCTCGTAGAACTCCGGAAACAGGTACAACCTCTGACCCACAAAACCAAGCCCGTTCAGAACCATCGCCTTAACAAGCACCGAATGATCAAGCTTGTGATGCCTCAACTTCGGCATGCGCATGTCTATAACATCCGCTATACCAAGCTGGTCAAAAACTGATGCTACTATCCCTAAATGATCCATTGATCGCGTGTCTGTCTCCATCTAAGCTGCTCCTCTCTCCAAACCTGTGAGCCGGCTAAAAATGTTTGCCGCAGGCCATGCAGAGAAAATTGTTCGGAAAATGAATGTTAATGCGAAATGCAGGATAAAGGACAGCAAGAGGTAGAACGCGGATTCAGGTTCCTCAAAGACAAAAGCTTCCGCGTCGCAGAGGTCTACCTCAAAAAAGAAGAACGCATCGAAGCTCTCGCCATGATCATGGTCCTCTCACTCATGATCTATTCCGTGGCAGAGTGGCTGATCAGAAAACGGTTGCGTGAATCAAACCAATCCATACCTAATCAGCTGAAGAAACCCACACAAAACCCAACCTTCAAATGGATCGCGTTCATGTTCCTCGGAGTCACTGAAGTCAACATATGGCTCTGCGGCGAGAAACACCAGAAAATCGCTAACCTCAACGAGAATACCATAAAGATCATCAAACTGTTCGGACCAGAATGCGAAAAATACTACGGACTGGAGCGTTAATGCGGAATGTGGGTTATATTGTAACTAATGGCGAAAAAGTGATTGTTTTCCAAATCAATGGTCTAAAATGTCAAGATGAACGTGTGCTTGAATTCGAGAGATCAATAGTAAATGAAATGTGGTCTGAATTATATAAATATGTTAGTAAAGAAGCTGCAATTAAGCGAAAAGCATCGTTGAAGGAAATGCTTCGTGCGGTTGGGCGAATATAGGTGATTCAGCGGAAAACAGTGCATGGTTGAAAGAGAACCATACCACCTGCGAAAAGTCGTCCTCTTTAAGGGGTCCCGGTAACTACAAACATGAAAAATTCGTCAAGATTCCTCTGTCAAGACCCCACCAACACATCCAACGCATCTTTCCCATTTTAAGTGCATGGGATTTTACTTCACTGTACAGTGAAGTAAAATAGGGGAGAATGCGTTGGATGTGTTGGTGCGATGTGTGTCACAGAGCGCAGCTACAGTCTCAGGAACTGCTCGTACTTCTCCCGCCTGGTCGCATCCGAGATGTGCATGTACCGCATGGTGGTGTGGACATCCGAATGCCGCATCAGCTCCTTGACCGTCACGATATCGCAGCCGCGTTTCAGCAGCAGGCTTCCCACGCTGTGCCGCGAGAAGACATGGACACCTCCTTTCTTCTCGATACCTGCACGCCTCTTGTGGTACATGAACATCCTGTACACCCCACGACGCTCCCAGCGTTTCCCGAAGTCCGTGTAAAATAGCGGTTTGCGACCGTCGATCACGAGGGGAGGCCGGACCTCCAGGTAACGCCTGAGCGTCTTCGCGCAGTCATCGGTGATGTAGACCACCGCATCCCTGCCACCCTTCCCACGACGCACGAAGACCGTCAGCGTGTTCAGATCCGCATCCTGATCATCGGGGTTGCATAACTTACTGGCACATGCTCCCTCTTCCAGTTCACATCCAGCCGCTTCCTGGACATACTGCATCATCCCTGAAGCAGCGAGCGTGAAAAAGAATCCCGCCTCTCAGATATAAATTCTCTGGGAGTTATAGATCAAAAATCGATATGTTGGAGTGCGGGGTACGGGATTCGAACCCGTGAACTCCTGCGAGACGGGATCTTAAGTCCCGCGCCTTTGGCCAGCTTGGCAAACCCCGCACGGTCCCGCGGTTTATCTTCCAAAGATAAATATGTCGGGATGTTTTGCAATGATGAATTGGCGGATCTCACTCGCTGGCAAGAGTTGCTGAAGCGTCTGGCGCATCAATCAAAATCATGCGATGGAGTCCTGCTCAGGCCCCTTATTCCTGGTGATGCCGGGTCACCTCTTGGATGCATCTGCATACTCCAGCTCCTCCAGAATGACTGCAGCAGCATTGAGGCCGGAGCCCATGCGTATGAGCGATGCAACAGCTGCTGCCTCAAGCATCTCCTCCCTGGTCAAGCCTAGCGCTTTTGCCTGCTCCATATGCCTTCTTGTGCAGTCCTCACACCTTAGCGCCACAGAGCATGCAAGCGCTATCAGCGCTTTCTCCCGTGCAGATAGCGCTCCGTCCCCCAGGATCCCGGATGCGAGCGATCTGAATGTGCTGCTCATGCTCGCATCCATTGAGTCCAGAAATCTGTCCGCCCCTGTCTTACGCACAGGAATCACCTTGCAATCCGCCACTGCTCTAAGACCAATGCTCCACCATCTGGCCTGGAAACCATCCGGATCTGACACCCTGAGGGTGGATTATCGAGAGGCATGCAGCTTCTGTCCTAAAAGCTGCGATCCCTCACCATCTCCGACAAGCCGTTTAAGCGATCCGCATTCCATAAATGGGGTTTACCTGTCGAGCACCTTTGAGGCAGCCGCGACCCCCTCTCCGGGTGCGTTAATCACCCCTTCCTTTGCGAGAACAAGCTCTAAAGCCTGTATTGTTCTCAGCACGTCCCCCTCAGAGCAGACGCCCATAGTGCCAATCCTGAAGATCTTTCCCTTCAGCCTCTCCTGCCCGCCTGAAACGACGACACCCTGCTTTTTCATGCCGCCCCTGAGCTTCTCATCATTGATCCTCGGCGGGATCTTCATCGCTGTGACCGTGTTCGAGTACCGGGAGTACTCATTCAGGACAGGGAAGAGCTCTATGCCCAGCGCGGATGCCGCTGCTCTGACAGCCTCGGCAAGCCTGGCTATGCGTGCCCTCCTGGCCTCGAAGCCCTCCTCCTTCGCCATGTGCAGCGCCTCCTGGAGCGCATAGAAGAGGGGAACTGCAGGCGTGAATGGCGTCTGGGTTGGCTTCTTTCTCACACTCTTGAGATGGGCCCTCAGATCAGCATAGTAGCTCCCTGAGCCCTCCTTTAGCGCCTCCTCTGCGCGCTCGCTCACGGATACAATCGCCAATCCAGGGGGCACGGCAAGACACTTCTGCGATCCTGTTATCGCTATATCGATACCCCACTCATCGGTCCTGAACTCGTTTCCGCCGATTGAGGATATTCCATCCACTATGAATATGGCGTCGTGCTTCCTCGCAAGCCTCCCTATCTCCCTGGCAGGATTGATTATGCCCACGGATGTCTCGTTGTGAACCATGGCCACGGCCTTCACGCCCTTCTCAAGCGCAGCCTCCACACGCTCGAGATCGAACGGCATGCCCCATTCGAAGTCGACCGATATCGCTCTGCCGTACCTGTTGCCTATCTCAGTGAACCGCTCGCCGAACTTTCCGTTTGTTATCGTGAGTATCCTGTCGTCCCTGCCTATCAGCCCGCCAACAGCGGCATCCATCCCGCACGTGCCGGACCCGCTCATGACCACGATCTCGTTCTTCGTCTCGAAGAACTCCTGGAGGAGTTCTCTGCAGTCATCGTATATCCTGCCAAACTCCGGGCTCCTGTGGCTTATCATCGGCTTCGACATCGCGCGAAGCACCCTTGGGGCCACCTTGACAGGGCCTGGAATCATAAGAAGCGTATCCTCTATATCCAATAGGATCACTCTCTCTCAGGGGCTTATACAGAGCTTGCTTTTAAGCGTTGTGCAGTGCTCCAGCTCTTCCTTGCGAACGGCGGCAGATCCCCGTTCTCCTCAATCCAGTCCTTCAGAAACCTCACCGTGACAGGATCTGACGGGTAGCCGCTTCCGAGCGGTCGGCCGAGTGTGGCCTCCAGCTCTCTTATGGATCGGTCCCTGGCAACCTTGGCGATTATCGATGCTGCTGCGACCACGAGGTGCTTCCTGTCAGCATCATGCTCTGCCAGGATCTGCATCGTCGCTCCTGAGAGCTCCCTGACCCTCTGAGCGAACCTCTCAGCATTAACGTCAGCTGCATCGAGAATGGCGCGATCCGCCCTGAGTCCGGATACAACCCTGGAGTGAGCTCTCACCATGATATCGTTCATCGACATGACCATGCGCAGCTCATCGATCTGCTGCGCTGTCACCTCCAGAACGAAGCTCTCTCTGGCCCTGGCGAGTATCTGCCTCTCGATGGATTCTCTCTTTGCAGGGCTCAGCAGCTTGGAATCTCTCACACCACATGCTGCGAGATCGAAGATATCCTCCTCGCCGAAAACAACACCAGCAACAAACATCGATCCGATGACAGGCCCTTTTCCGGCCTCATCCACGCCAAGTATGAGCATCGTGTGTATCTCTGGAGTTTGTATCTCAAAACCTTTGTGTCCGGCTCGTGTGCCTGTATTGAGATCGATGGTATCAACTTCTAGAGATCTGCGAGACATCACGCCGTTAGCTACGGATTACTGACAGGCCAAGCAGTGATTCGAATCCCAGAGCCCCCCTCATTCAGCCCTGCGCCGCAAATCAGCCTGCACGGGAGAGGAATCCGGGAAATTATAGTTTCAAAAAAAGTAATGGAAAATTATTAGTAGAGTGGCCCCGTTCATTCTGTTGCAGAGGATGAATATGGGTGTGTTCAAGAGCCTCCGGATGAGCCTCGGAGTCTGGTTAAGTCGCATTTTCGGCAAAAAGCGTGCGCGAATCGGCATCTATGGGCCACCTAATGCTGGAAAGACCACACTGGCCAACAGGATAGTCAAGGACTGGAGCGGTGATGGCGCGATAGGGACTGTATCTCCGGTTCCACACGAGACCAGAAGGGCGGTTCGGAAGGAAGGCCTTGTGATAAATGCAAATGGCGCGAGCATTCACCTTGATATAGTGGATACTCCAGGAATGGCCACGAAGATCGATTTCAGGGAGTTCATGGCGTATGGCATGAGCGAGGAAGAGGCAAAGAAGAGGGCGAAAGAGGCCACAGAGGGCGTCATAGAGGCCATCAAGTGGCTGGACGATCTTGATGGTGTTCTGCTTGTCATGGACTCCACAGAGGACCCCTACACGCAGGTCAACGTCACCGTTATAGGAAACATGGAGGCTAGGAATCTGCCGCTTCTCATCGTGGCAAACAAGATAGATCTCCCGAACGCCGCCCCTTCGAGAATAAAGGCCGCATTTCCTCAGCATCCTGTGGTCCAGATCTCGGCGCTGGAGGGGAACAACCTGGACGAGCTGTATAATGCAATAGCATTACACTTCGGGTGAGCATATGCGGGAAGTACAGATGGACCTCATATCTGAGGAGAAGCTGAACCGCATGACCTCAATGGAGAAGATCCGGCTTATCCTTGACAAGGTCAAGACTGGCAGGATAGTGGTTCTCGAGAGCGGACTCACTCCAGAGGAGGAGGTGAGGCTTATAGAGATGACCATGACGGAGATCCGGGTCGATGAGTTCTCAGGAATAGAGATCGAGAGCTATCCTGCGAAGAGGGAGAGCTCCTTTGTGGGCAGGCTGCTTGGAAGAGGCTCATCAAAGGGCAGGATGACCGTGATAGGCCCGGCGAACCAGCTCAGAACGGTCGAGAAGGATCAGTACCAGATAAGCACCAAGGTCTCGGTCGGGGATTAGATGCCGCACATGTGCACCAGATGCAAAAAGGTATTCGATGATGGCGCGGATATACTCAAAGGCTGCCCGAAGTGTGGCGGGAGGATGTTTGAGTACATCAGAGAGCGGGAGAGCGAGACGCTGATAACCGAGGCCATGGGTGTCAGAAGACCGCCCAGGAGGACTCCAGCAATCACCACGGCTGTTCGCGACGTGGGTGAGATAAAAGAGGAGATGCGGAGGCTGCAGGTAGCCTCTGAGAGTGTCAACAAGCCTCCTGCTATCCAGACATCTCAGAGATCACCGGAGGATCGCCCCATAGAGAGCGTGAGGATCACAGAGCCGGGAAGATACGAGCTGAATCTGCCGACGCTGTTCTCTAGGGACGAGCTTGTCATGGCATTAAAGGAGGGGACCTATCTGATAGACCTGAACTCGGCCTTCAGAAGGTCTAAGAAGTAGATCAGTCCCTCTCGACCGTTATCTGGAGACTCTTCCAGTCCTGGCTCACGCCACGCAGGGAGCTGGCCATGCTTGCTGATACGTTCCCGATTATCTGCTGAGTGAAGTCGTTCAGCGGTATCTCAACGCCGTCCACGACCAGGCTGACCTTCATGTGTTCTCAATCTCCGTCTTGAGAGCGGAGCCCGTGAATGCTCTCAGGCTCCACCAAATATCGCTATCGGTGGCGTCCAGACTGTCACATTGGGCCTGAGGTAGTTGATCTGTGCTCCCGAAAGGGCATGTGGCATTGTTATTACAGTGTTCGTGCCAGATGTTATATTGGCATTCATTATCGCGAATGACGGGGTTATCGTCACCGGCTTTGCAGCTGAGAGCTCCTTCGGCTCGATCATCGAGCGCTGGACCTTCCTGCCGAGCGTGCTGAGCTGCACGACACCCGGGCTGACATTGCTTATGGCTGGAGTGTACGGGCTTATTCTGGGAAGCGAGACGGTCTCTGTCTTATCAAGCGTGCTGAGATGGATCACGTCGATCGCGCCTGCCGTCAGGACGCATATAAGCATCAACGAGACCGCTAATATTAGTATGTACCTCATCTATCAACCTCCTTTTTGCGATCTGATCTGCGTTTCATCATTTATTCCTTTTGATGGGTGGTCTTCCTGAGACGCTGAAGCCATGAAGGGCAAAGATGAAATTCTAGATCATCTTTGAGCGGCAATGGAGGTAGAAGCCATGAGAGTTCTGGTCAGTGACCCGCTGGCCGAGGAGGGCATAAGACGGCTTGAGACGGCCGCAGAGGTCGATGTTATAACCAACCTCACTCCTGAGGAGCTGGTGGAGAGGATCAAGGGGTATGATGCTCTGGTCATACGCAGCGGGACCAAGGTGACGGCTGATGTGATAAACGCAGCGGACCGGCTCAAGGTGATAGCGAGAGCCGGAGTCGGTGTCGACAACGTCGATGTGGATGCTGCAACAAAAAAGGGCATAATAGTCGTAAACGCTCCGGGCGGGAACACCATATCGGCTGCAGAGCACACGATCGCCATGATGCTGGCGCTCGCGAGAAACATCCCGCAGGCGCATGCATCTGTCAAGAGGGGCGAGTGGAACAGGAAGAAGTACACTGGCGTCGAGGTCTTCAACAAGACCCTGGGCATAATCGGCCTCGGCAGAATCGGGACAGAGGTTGCGAAGAGGATGAAGGCGTTCGGGATGCGCATACTCGCCTACGATCCGTTTATAACAGAGTCGAAGGCTGCAGAGCTCGGAATAAAGCTTGCAAGCCTTGAGGAGATCTACAGGGAGAGCGATTTCATAACCGTTCACACGCCTCTAACTCCGGAAACGAGAAACATGATCGATGAGCCTCAGATAAAGATGATGAAGCCCACCGTGAGGCTGATAAACTGCGCCAGAGGTGGCATAATCAACGAGGCAGCGCTCGCCAGGGCTGTTGCGGAGAACAGAATAGCCGGCGCTGCGGTGGACGTTTACACAAAGGAGCCGCCTGTGGGCAATCCTCTTATCGAGCAGGAGCGGATCATAACAACGCCGCATCTCGGAGCTTCGACCGCTGAGGCACAGATCAACGTGGCGCTCGCGGTTGCGGATCAGATAATCGCCATAAGCAGGGGACAGCTCCCGACGACAGCGATCAACCTGATCTCAATACCGCCGGAGACGATGGCAGTGATGGAGCCGTACATGGATATCGCGGAGAGGATGGGCAGGCTCCTCGGGCAGCTTGGCACGAGCAGGTTCGAGCAGCTAGAGATCGTGTATGGCGGATCCATCGCGGAGAAGGATACCCGCCTGATAACTATAGCGGCTGTGAAGGGGCTGCTGTCAGCCATAGGTGCCCATGCGAACCTTGTGAACTCGCTGACGCTGCTGAAGGAGAAGGGCGTAAAGCTGATTGAGTCGAAGACCGAGGTGGCGAACGGGTACAGCAATCTCATAACCATGCGCCTTAAGACTGCATCAGAGACATTCGCGGTTCACGGCACTGTTTACAGGCCCGATGACAGGAGGATCGTCCAGATCAACGACTACAGGGTTCATGTTCCTACCGAGGGCAATCTTGTTCTTGTCCTCCATGAGGACAGGCCGAACATAATAGGTCCGGTGTGCGTGGTTCTGGGCGAGGCGAATATAAATATCGGAAGCATGCATGTCGGCAGGATCTCACCAGGGCAGCCGCAGCTGATGGTCCTGAACGTGGATTCTCCTGTCAGTGACGAGACCCTGAAGAGGATACTGAGCGTTTCAGGCGTTCTGAGTGCGAGGACGATAAGCATGTGAGGATGGCCCCTTCCAGGCCATCTCCTAATGACGCGCGTGGTGTAGCGGAGAGTCTGGCTTCCTTGAGTTGATACGGCTACACAAGGGCGCATCACGGTGATTCGGCGGATCGGTAATATTGGAGATGGAGTCTCTCGGTGATGGGAGTTGCCAGAGTTCGCCTCTCCGGCGATTCGACCGCATGAGCCTGCACAAAACATGTTCGCTCATCCATATGATTCAGCGGATCAAGAGCCTTGCATGATCCAATTGGCGCCTCTCGCATCGAACGTCAAAGCGCCTGTTTGCAGCCAGTGCGGAAGGAGCACCTAGCACACCTCGCCTTCTGGCTGTGATTCCTATGAGCATGGCCCTTTCTCAGCGTGCGCCTCATACCATCCAGAGCTCTCAGCACCTCCGCCCTGAGATCGTCATTGATCTCTATCCTGTAACGCCTGTTTCCGTATACGAGGTAACCGTATGGAACATCTCTTCTGCAGATATCCTCCATGATCAGGCAGTAGGCTGCAAGCTGGAGCTGATGGCTCCTGTACGGCTCCTCAGCCTCGGTGCTCTTGACCTCGACGGGTATCACGTGTCGGCCCTCTCTGATTATGTAATCCGGCTTTCCTGTGAGGCCGTAGCGCTCTGAGCGAAGGATCTTTCCAGAGCCTGAGAGGTCTGAGTAGAGGGCATCTCCATCCGGCAGCCCATACCTGAGACGCATGGATCTAGCAGCAGAGGACATCTTGAGGGAGAGGAGCATGGATGCTGTGCCCAGAGCGAAGAGAAGAGGTGCGATATCATTCATGAGCGAACCATCCGACCGCTGATACGAGCATCAGAATCACTCCTGCGATCCGGAGGACTCCAGAGAATCTATCCAGAAGACGCGATCTCGAGAGGGATGCGCCTGCTGCCCTGTGCATCTCCCTCCCCGCCCTGAGCTCCCTTCGCATGCGCCCGGAAGGTCGCGCTCCCATCCTGCCCTGGTACCAGGCCACAGGACAGTATGCGTACTCCGCAACCTCGGATGCAGATATCCACTCCCTCTGCCGGCGGAACATCGATTACTGGGGTCGGGCCATTTATTTATAAAATTGTCGGTATACCCATCAGAGACACAATGGTGATCCGAGCCAGCTGTTTTATGGAGCCGCTGAAGGTCGATCGTCTGGAGCAGTGTGGCGCGCTCCTCCAGAAAAACAATGGTGCAAGCTCCATTTCATCCCGCACTGTCTAAAAGGCTCATGTGGTCGAACCATCGGAGAGGAGGCCACGATAAGACCAGTGCCGTTCGACCTCGTGTCTTTCTGTAAGGTCATCGATCAGTTGAATCAAAGGGATTGGCAGCCTGAAATATGAGTCACGCATGTCATCTGTATCTACCGCACAGCTCCCTTTACCTCATCAACTATCTTCTCGAAAAAACCTGTTTTTCCATGGTGTCTTCTGCCCTCTGGCTCGCCGAACTCCCTTGCGAGCTCCTCGAGGAGCTGTCTCTGCCTGGGCGTCAGAGATGTGGGGATCTTCACATTCGTCCGTACAAGGAGATCCCCAGTGCCAGCGCCGTGGAGCCTTGGCATGCCCTTTCCTTTTATCCTGAAGATGGATCCGCTCTGCGTTCCCGGTGGAATCCTCAGGTGTGCTCTTCCATCGAGCGTGGGAACATCGAGCTCTGTGCCGAGTGCAGCCTGCGTCATGCTGATGTTCATCTCATGGATCAGGTTGTCGCCATCTCTGATGAACAGGGGATGCGGCCTGACGTTGATGAATATGTACAGATCCCCGGGCTCGGCCTGAGCCCCAGGAGAGAACGGCGGAGCCTCGCCCTGGCCCCTCAGCTTGAGGTGATGTCCTGTATCGACACCCGGCGGGATCCTGACGTTTATCTTTCTGTACCTCCTGACCCTGCCGGTGCCGTCGCAGTCGTCGCAGGGCGTCTGTATCACCTGCCCCCTTCCTCCGCATCTGGAGCAGGTGGTCGATGTCACGATCTGCCCGAAGGGCGTCACCTGTGTCCTCGTTATCTGCCCGGTGCCGTGGCAGCTCTGGCATCTCACCGGCGATGTCCCGGGCTTTGCGCCTGTGCCTGAGCAGGTCCTGCAGACCTCTGTCCTGGGCACCTCGATCGTGGTCTCCAGACCTGAGGCCGCCTGCTCCAGCGTTATCTCCAGATCATACCTGAGATCTCTTCCCCTCACAGGCCCGTGGCGGCCCCTGCCAAAGAAGATGTCGAAGATGCTGTCGGTGCCAAACCCGAAGCCTCTGAGCAGATCCTCGAAGTCGACGGATCTGAAGAGATCCTCCTGAGAGTACTGGCCGATGCCGGCATGCCCGAACTGATCGTACTGCCTCCGTTTCTCAGGATCAGAGAGTACAGCATACGCCTCCGAGATCTCCTTGAACCTCTCCTCTGCGTCAGGGGCGTCGGAGCGATCGGGATGGTACTTCATCGCCAGCTTCCTGTAAGCGCTCTTGATCTCCTTCTCTGTGGCGTTCCTGTCAACGCCGAGGATCTCGTAGTAATCCCTCTTCTCCGCCACCCCGACCGCCTCTCTCAGCGCTTATCGTCGTTCACGACCTCGTAATCTGCATCAACTGTCTTGCTGGATGAAGAGCTCGATGAGCTCGAGGTGGATCCGCTCTGGCTCTGCGCAGCCCTCTGGTACATTGCAGCCGAGAGCTCATATACTGCATTCTGGAGCTTCTCCATCTTGCTCTTGATCTCCTGGACGTCCTTCCCTGAGAGAGCATCTCTGAGCTCCGATATCGCCTTCTGGATCCTCTCCCTCTGATCGGATGTGGCCACATCTCCGGCTTCCTTCAGCATCTTCTCCGTCGTGTATATCAGGTTGTCAGCCTGGTTCCTGGTCTCGATCTCCTCCCTGCGCCTCGCATCCTCCTGCGCGTACCTCTCCGCCTCCTTCACCTTCTGCTCGATCTCCTCCTTTGAGAGCCTGTGAGGCGCTGTGATCGTGATCCTCTGCTCCTTCTTCGTGGCCAGATCCTTCGCCGAGACATGGAGTATGCCGTTCGCATCTATATCGAATGTGACCTCTATCTGTGGAATACCACGGGGCGCTGGGGGTATGCCCATGAGCGTGAATCTTCCCAGGGAGATGTTATCCTTTGCGAGCGGTCTCTCTCCCTGAAGCACATGTATCTCGACGCTCGTCTGGTTGTCAGCTGCGGTCGTGAATATCTGGCTCTTTCTTGTGGGGATCGTGGTGTTTCTCTCTATCAGCTTTGTCATTATCCCGCCGAGCGTCTCCACGCCGAGGGATAGCGGCGTTACATCCAGCAGGAGTATATCCTTGACCTCGCCCGCGAGGACTCCCGCCTGTATGGCCGCGCCCATTGCGACGCACTCCATGGGATCGACGCCGCGCTCCACATCCTTCCCCATGAAGCGCTTCACGAACTCCTGGACCGCAGGCATCCTCGTCGGGCCGCCGACCAGGATGATCTTGTCGATATCGCTCCTGCTGAGCTTCGCATCGCTGAGCGCCTGCTCCATCGGGCCGCGACACCTCTCCAGGACATCCTGTATGAGCTCCTCAAGCTTCGCCCTGGTTATGGTCATGTTCAGATGCTTCGGCCCGCTCGCATCCGCCGTGATGTACGGCAGGTTTATCGTGGTCTGGAGCATCGATGAGAGCTCGATCTTGGCGACCTCCACGGCCTCACGGAGGCGCTGCATCGCCATCGGATCCCTGCGCAGGTCGATGCCGGTCTCCTGGCGGAATTTGTCGATGACATAGTTGAGAAGCCGCTCGTCCATGTCCCTGCCGCCGAGCTGTGTATCGCCACTGGTCGCCTTGACCTCGAAGACCCCCTCGCCCATCTCCATTATCGTGACATCCAGCGTCCCGCCACCGAGGTCGAAGACCATGATCTTCTGCTCTCCACCCTTATCAAGACCATAGGCCAGGGCGGCAGCCGTGGGCTCGTTGATTATCCTCACTACATCAAGCCCTGCTATCGTGCCCGCATCCTTCGTCGCCTGACGCTGGTTATCATTGAAGTACGCGGGAACCGTGATCACCGCCTTCTCGACCTTCTCCCCCAGGAAGGCCTCTGCGTCCTGCTTTATCTTCCTCAGAATGTGGGCGGAGATCTCCTCAGGCGTGTACTTCTTTCCGAAGACCTCGACCTTGTAGTCGGTCCCCATCTTCCTCTTAATACCGGTTATCGTCCCCTCAGGGTTCGTGATCGCCTGCCTCCTGGCCGGCTCTCCCACAAGGACCTGGCCGTCCTTCGTGAATGCAACATATGATGGGAACGCCTTTCCGCCCAGGCTCGTGCCCTCAGCGCTGGGTATTATCGTAGGCCTTCCACCAATAAGCACCGCAGCAGCGGAGTTGCTGGTTCCAAGATCTATGCCTATGATCTTCGACATGCTACCATCCCCTAAACATAATTATGCAATTAACATTTAACCTTATCCACGTTTTGCGACAGCGACCTTTGAAGTTCTTATGACCTTTGAATGAAGCGTGTAACCCTTCTGGAACTCCTGAACCACGGTCCCGTCCTCAGCCTCCTGGGATTCGACCTGCATCATCGCCTCATGCACAAACGGATCGAACCTCTTCCCCACGGCCTCTATCGGCTCCAGACCCTCTGATCTCATTATATCCAGAAGCTGATCGTACAGCGCCCTGGATCCATCATCGTGCTTCGCTGCCTGCTCCAGGCTGTCCAGGAAGACCAGGAGCTTTTTTATGATCGTCTCTGATGCGAACCTTGCAAGCTCCTCTCTCTCGCGGGAGTTTCTTTTTATGACATTGTCCAGCTCTGCCCTGCATCTCAACAGCTGATCCAGCCGCTCATCTGCAAGCCTCTTAACCTCTTCCAGCTCCTGCCGGAGTTTCGCAATCTCATCCACAGAAATGTCTTCAGAGGCGCCCCCGGCAGGAGCAGCCTCTTGCTTCTCATCAATGATCTCCTCTGAAGGTTCATCTGCCATGCCGCTCACCTTCAAAAGAGGATGTGACCGCTCACATCCTCGTGTAGTCGTGTGGACTCTGCCCTGGCTTCGGCTTGAGCTCCTCTCTCTTGGCAGCTATCACATCATCCACCCTAAGAACCATTGTGGCAGCCTCTGCAGCTGATTTTACTGCCTGCAGCTTGACCTTGAGCGGCTCCACGACGCCGCCGTCGAGCATGTCCGCAGTACCTCCGTTATGCACATCGACCCCATACGCTCTGAGGCCTGCACCATGCTTCGATCTAAGAGCCACAATGGTGTCTATCGGATCAAGCCCCGCGTTCTCTGCGAGCGTCTTGGGTATGACCTCTACTGCATCTGCAAATGCCTCCACCGCGAGCTGCTCCCTGCCGCTGAGCGTCGCAGCAAACTCCCTCATCCTCTCAGCGACCTCGACCTCAGGAGCGCCTCCGCCGGGGACTATCTTTCTGTACGACAGCACATCACCAACGACCATCAGGGCATCGTTCAGGGCCCTCTCCATCTCGTCCAGGAAGACCTCGGATCCGCCGTGGACGACTATTGTCACAGCCTTCGGGTCCTTGCAGCCCTCGATGAAGATCATGTGCTTGTCCTTCTTGATCTTTCTGTCCTCAACCACTCTGGCATGCCCGAGATCCTGCGGGGATGCCTGCATCGGATCGCCTATGATCCTCGCGCCGGTCGCAAGGGCGAGCATCTTCATATCCTCGTCCTTGACCCTGCGTGCAGCGAGCATGTTGTGCTTTGCGAGGAAATGCGACGCGGCAACGCCGATTCCCTTCTGGCAAAGCACCACATTTGCTCCGGCCTTTGCGAGAGCCTCCACCTGTGCCTCAAGGACCTTCTTCTCACCCTCCTTGAAGCTCCTCAGACCCTCGACCTCTGAGATCGTTATCTTTGCATCTGTGCCAAGCTTCTTCAGCTCGAGCGTTGCATCCAGCAGGGCGATTCTCGCATCCTCGACCTTTCTGGGCATCTCGGGATTCAGGCGCTCCAGCTCAAGAACTATGCCGTGGACGAGCTCTGTGTCCGCTAGGCTCCCACCGGTGATCTTCACTATCTTCACTCTGTTCTCGACATCCACCTTCCCGTTGTCCTCGATGGCGAGAGCTGCATCCACAACAATGTCTGCAAGCTTCTCCTTCATCGCCTCGATGCCCTTCCCGATCATCGCTGTCATCGCTATCTTTCTCAGCATCTCTCTGTTATCTCTGGTGACCTCGACAGACATGCCCTCGAGAATCTCGCCGGCCTTCGCCTCGGCAGTCTTGTACCCCTGGACTATCGTGGTAGGATGGACACCCTTGTCAAGAAGCTCCTCAGCCTTCTTCAGAAGCTCTCCCGCAAGGACGACAGCTGTTGTGGTTCCATCTCCAACCTCATCATCCTGCGCCCTTGCGACCTCCACGATCATCTTGGCGACTGGATGCTCTATATCCAGCTCCCAGAGTATCGTGGCGCCATCATTCGTCACCACCACATCTCCATTGCTGTCCACCAGCATCTTGTCCATGCCCTTCGGTCCAAGGGTAGTTCTCACAGCCTCTGCCACCGCCCTCGCAGCTGTTATGTTTTTATGCTGGGCCTCGCGTCCCACATCGCGCTTGGCACCTTCCTTTAAAATGATGATCGGATAGCCGCTCATTCCAGCCAAATCAACTCCTCCAAAGCCTGGCTGGGCTTAAAGCTGTTTGAGGTTCTATATAAAGATTCCGAGGATTGTGATGCGGATGCGTTGATCACCACATACAGATCGGGATGAGCTGTGCTGTAAGGTCATCGATGGTTCGAGCGAACGGCTTGCAGCCAGCGGAATACCGGATAAACCATTTAACAAAGGTCGTGTGCTTGAATCACCGAATGGAATTTCAGAAATCAGCACTCACTAGCACAGCATATCACAAATCCCGCGATGCCATCTGCTGCCAAGCTCAGTGATCTGAGTGCACAACCTAAACAAAAACAGATTGAGAAATGAGTTTTGGCGCCTCTCGGCGCGTGGATCTCATCTCACCCTTGCGGGCCTGTGTTTCTGATAGCACTCCTTGCAGTATACGGGCCTGGACCCATCGGGCTTGAATGGAACCTGTGTCTGTTTACCGCAATCCGAGCATACCACATCATGCATCTCTCTTGGGCCGTGGTTGAAGCCACCCCTGTTACCAAATCTCATATATTTCACTTCTTATTCGACTCGAGAAGAGCCGCTCTGCCACAAAAACATCTCAACAAAATCAATTGAATCGATGTAATGCAGCATCTCCACCAAGAACAACTCAGTATATATAGTTATCCCTTGGGTTGTGCTGAATTGCTGCCTAACGAGATCGTCGCAGAACTCCGTCAGAGATTGCTGATGCAGTGTCTATGTCAGTATCCATGCGACCCTGTGGGATACATATGGCATCATGCGGTCGTGTGCTCCAGTGGCGGAATGATTCTGCTGGAATCGAGAGCCAGGGGCGAGATATCCAATGAGTCTGACTGGGCTGAGCGCCGCGGGCTTCGGTGATGCGAGTACAAGACCCATCATGCCAGTGCATGCTGATCTCTGACAGCCTGTTCAGCTATACTGGCGCACGGCCCAGTACAGCGATCCAGGCCCGCAACATCGGTGGCACGCCGTATCCGCAGGGGATGAGCAGTCAGCGGATTTCCAAAAATTACTTATCATGGTCTGCGCAGGTACAGATACGATGGATGTCTCCTTCTCATCATGGAAGCTCGCAAACGAGGGCAAAGGCCCACTTCCGCTCAGCGGAGAGAGCTTCTCGTTCCTGTTCGACAGGAGGTACACTAACAGGCTCAACAGGATGAGCCGGGTGTTCTTCGAGGCCTATGCGAAGGCAACCGCAGAGCTGGCGCTCTCCGAGGATCGTTTCCCAAGCCTGAGCGAGGTCGAGGAGAAGATGGAGAGCGGGGCGGTCTATGCCTTCAAGGATAGACTCATGAAGAACACCCAGTTCTTCGATGAGGTGAAGATCTCGGGAGTCTCATACCTGGTCCCGAGAGCGTATCATTTCGTGGACTCATCTGGCATATACACAGATCTGATCTTCGATTTCGAGAAGGGGACGGTCACGCTGCCAAGCAGGCGGAAGGTCCCACTGCTGAAGGAAAGGGCTGAGATAAGAGCGGCTGAGATAAAAGAGCCGCAGGCTGGGGTGACCCCCGGAGAGGAGAGGGCTCCGGAGAAGGCGCCGGAGGTGCAGCCAGAGGGTGTGGAAGAGGTTCCGGGGATTGAGCCCTGTGGGGAGGCGCCCTATCCAGCGGAGGCTTCTGTGCAGGAGACGCCTGCGGAGCAGATACAGCCACCGAGGCATGATGTTGCTGAAGCCCTGTACGTAGAAGAGGAGAAGGAAGAGCAAATCGAAGAGGTGAAGCCATCGATTCCTCCAGCCGTGCCTGAGGCGAGAGAAGGGGCTGAGGTGAAGATCGAGGCAGAGAAGAGACCCGGATACTCGCGAACTCGGATCGGCATCATCCTGGCGGCTCTGCTAATAGCGGCAGGAATCGGTGTTTTCTTCATGTATTCACCATTTCTCGCACCAGCCCAGATAGATCACGTGCTTTATGCTGCGTACATCTCGAACAGCACAAATGAGAGCATACTCAACTTCGATATCGAGAACTCAGCTGGCATACCGCATGAGGTGGAGCTTCTGCTGCCGGAGAACATCGACAGATCTGTGATCGCCAGAGGCGGCACTGTGACCGTGTCACATTACAGAGGCACTGTTGTGAGGATGTCCTCGTCGGGCGACTCGAGCATAAAGGTGTATCTTTCAGACAGGAGAGATTATGTTCCGGTCGTGCTGAGCGTATCGGTTCCGGAGGGGTACGACTCAGGCATAGTGGTCCACGGCAGGAGCTATGAGGTCAGCAGGAAGGACCGCGAGCTCGAGCTCAGACTTAACGTCACATCCGAGAGGGTGGAGTTTGACCAGAGCTACATGCGAACGCGATAGGCTTGCTGTGGTGGTCGGGAGCTCCGAGGCTGCGAATGCCATAGGAATGCTTCTCGAGAATGGACTGCTCGATAAGCGCAGGAAGATCGTGCGCAGAGGGGGGATGGTTGAGATTCCTGTGCTGAAAGAGGTTGCGGGAATGCAGATCGTCGAGCAGTCATCGCCAGAGCACTACCTCAAAATGCCGGAACTCTCAGATCTCCTGGATGGAGCGATTCCAGCGCATCTCAGGGATCTCCTGCCGAGGGGCTGGTTCATACTGGGAGACACGATAATCGTCCGAATACACCAAGAACTCTCGGAGCACAAGCGGATGATAGGCGATGCTCTTCTCAGGCTATATCCGAGATGCAGGTGCGTCCTTGCGGATCAGGGGGTCAGAGGCCAGTTCAGGGAGCCATGCAGGGAGGTGATCGCAGGGACGCCGGGGGAGACGATCCACAGGGAGAACGGAGTTCTCTTCAAGCTCGATCCCATGAGAATAATGTTCTCACAGGGCAACGTGAAGGAGAGGATGAGGATGGCGTCTCTCGGTAAAGGTGAGACCGTCGTTGATATGTTCGCCGGAATAGGCTACTTCTCCCTGCCGATGGCTGTGCACTCGAGACCATCCAGGATCACAGCGATCGAGATAAATCCGGTCGCCCACAGATACCTGGTGGAGAACATCAGGCTGAACCGCGTGGAGGATATCATCAATCCAGTGCTCGGAGACTGTGCTGTTCTGACGCCCGAAGGAGAGGCGGACAGGGTCATAATGGGGATGGTGGGGATAACCGAGAGATACCTGAGGAAGGGAATAGAGGCGTTGAGGCCCGGCGGTGTCCTGCACTACCACCAGAATGTGCCCGCCTGGCAGTATCCTGACGCTCTGGTAAGACCTCCGGTGCATGCCGCAGCGCTTCTCGGGAGAGCTGCGAAGCCCATCGGGTGCCACAAGATCAAGAAGTATGCTCCAGGGATAGTACACGGGGTCGCGGACATCAGGGTCTACTGATAGAGTATCAGGATGCAGACTCCAGTGGCACATCTCCGCGAACTATCGGAAAGCTGGATTGAGCCGGATTTTCGGTACCGTTGAAGCTTCCTTTTTCGTCATTCTCACTATTCCGCTAACTCGCCTGGCGAGCCACTCCGGTCTTCAAGGCCGGAGAAAACGTCACGATTTGAGGGATCACAGCATCCTGGAGACGATGCTGCTTTTCACCCCGCACATCCCGATCATCTCACACGAATTGCATTTCTCGATCTCCACATCAGGCATCTCTCCATCGCGTATCTCGCGAACGCGGTCTCTCACCCATAGCGCCCTCGATCTGTCCAGGCTTCTGATGCGCACACGTCTTACCTCCCCATCACGCACATACTCCACCTGCCCTGTGGAGACCTCGACCCCAAAGCGCTCTTCGAGGAGCATCGCGTATCCGGCGAGCTGTATCCTGTCCCTCCTCCACACACCCACTCCGGGCGATCTGCCTGTTCGAACGATTGAGGGAATCATCTCATCTTCTCTCAGCAGCATTCCAAGTATACCACGCCGGCGCACAGGCCTGACCAGCCTGTCGAGTATGCCGGAGAGCCCCAGCCGCTCTGAGCGCAGCTCCACCTCGGTATCACACGGCGTTAAGAGCTCCCGTGGGAGGGATGCGATCCTGGAGATCGATTCCCTCATACCATCAATGGATCTGATGACATCTTCCTCCGGGATCCTGTGGATCCTTGTCAAATCCACCAAGACCTTTGACAGATCTCCGCGCAGATCCTCTGGAGCAGCGTAAAGCGCGAGGTATCTGAGAATTGTGTGCTCGGCGTCTGCTCTGAAGCATTCTCTGCCCATCGACTCCAGATACACAAGCATGGGGCATCTAAGATAAAGCCCGATATCGTGGATCCTTACAAACATGAGATCACAGCCTGAACATCGCCCTGAAGCTCTTTGATCCGATCTCACCCTTTCTGTTCAGGGATGTCATTGCAGCTGGTCCACTCTCAGGAGATGCGGATGAGGTGTTCCCCGTGGCGTTCGGCGCCGGTGATATCGATGATGGGATGCCTGTCTCTTCAATGTAGGGCGCATGCGTCTCTGCAGATGCGGGCATGCTGCTCCAGAGTGGGAGTCTGAAGCTGGCGACGAAGAGGTTCTCCTGCTCAAGATCCCCTGCTGGTATTATGCCGGCAACCACGCATTCATCTCCACTCCACGCAACGGCAGTCGCGATGCCCCTGCCCAGATTGTAGAGCGCCAGCGGCACCCCATTGGTATCTGTGACCACCAGAATCATGCTCCAGTCGTTGGTTGGCCCGCTTCTCCCGGCTATGATGTATCCATCATCAGACTCCGCGACCGCCATGCCCACCTGGTCCCCCTCGCCTCCAAAGCTCCTCCACCAGAGGAGATCGCCCTGCAGTGATACCTTGGCGAGCAGCATGTCCTTGTCTCCCCTTTTCGTCTCTGTTCTTCCCGTCAGGACAAAACCATCTCCAGAGGATATCATCGAGAGCGCGGCATCGCTCCCTGCACCTCCAAAAGATCTGTTCCAGATCTCTGCGCCCAGATGATTTGTCATGACGAGATACACATTCTCATTGCCTGCATCTGTTCCATACCCTGCGGCTATGTACCCCAGGGGCGCATTATCCACAGAGAATCCGACATCATCCTGAGATCGACCGAAAGCCTTTGACCATAGGAGGCTGCCATCTCGATCCAGCTTGACCATCCAAAGATCCTTGCCGCCTGAGCCAAAGGATCTCGTCGATCCGGCTATCACGAAACCATCGCCTGTGTCCCTCACAGACCACCCAGCCTCGCCGTCTGTGATGAAACCGCCCAGCACCCTGTCCCAGAGAAGTTCTCCTCTCTCATCGAGCCGCAGCACCCAGAGCTTCTCGCCTCCGGGACCGAAGGAGTCTGTGGTTCCGACCGCGATGAAACCTCCGCCATCCACCTCATCTATCCCGTAGCCCATGTCGTCACCAGGGCCGCCGTATGTCCTGGCCCACTCGATCTCCCCACGACTGTTCAGCTTCAGCACCCACAGATCTGTATCGTTCCTCACGGTGTATCCGATGACGGCGTATCCGCCATCGCTCGTCGCCCTCAGAGACCACGCGCCATCTGCATACTGCCCTCCATAAATACGCATCCAGGTGACATCAGGCGGCAGGGCATGTGGGACTATATCCCCGTGGACATTGATGATCAGAAGTGATATCAGAAGCAGTGGTATCGATCTCATGCAGCAGGCTCGTGGAAGATCACAGACTTATCGACCTGGAAGTCCCCGCTCAGGGAGATCCTGGACCATATGCCCTCTCTACCGAATGTCCTCTTGCTGGCCTCCATGCTCCAGAAGCCCCTGATGTTCCCGCTCACAGAGGACGCAACATCACTTCCAACACTGGTGGTCGAAACCGTCTCATTAGATGAGATGCCAGAAGCAGTGGTCTGATTCATTGTGGTGTTTGCATCAAGATTCGATCTGTTCAGGCTGGCAGTGCTGTTATTCGCCGGCAGAGACTGGGCCTTTATCAGCATCGCTTCCAGCGATGAATGGAGGCGCTTCTCCATCGCAGAGGGAGCTTCTGACGAGATTCCAAAATTGAGGGCCGAGGATAACCCAATCATCAGCACAATCACTGCCACAATTCCCTTCAACACACCACCCCTTCGGAGGAAAGGCGCTCTATCGATTTTAACCTTTCCACACCGCATGCCCCGGGCAGAACCTCCGGTATGCCCGATCGTGTGGTTTGCAGAAAGAGCGTATCTCCAGCGTGATCTGGCTGTCACATAAATGTGTGAGTGGAACCCGATGATATATAGCAGAAGGGCGCAAACTCCGGCCCTCTGGCCGGAGAGGAGGTAACTCAGGTAAATGGCCATTCGATCTCGCATCTCAAAGATATCAGCGCTCCTGTGTGTTCAGCAACTTAGAGCTCAAGAGCAGGTTGCCGGAAGCACACACATTTTCCAAGAGCGCATAGCAGGACCGGTGCCTCTTCTGGCAAGTCATCGTATGGATAAGAGCGGACATCAGATCACGCTTCTGAACAGCACCGGTCTGCCTGAGACCTGGGCGATCATCCACGGGTCGTTCAGCATCTCAGGAGATGTGAAGTCGGGTGCATTTTTTGCGCTCAGGCTCGCGTTCTCGATTATCGGCGTGCTGTTTGTGGGGAATGCTGGATAGAACCACATGCCTGAGCCCATGTACTCGAGTCTGCCATCTATGAGCATGTGCCACTTTGGAACCGAACCCCAGGACCAGAGCCCCTCAGTCGTCGCATTGGTCCTGTTCACCTCTACCTTATCCATCTGCTCAAGGCTCTGGAGCCAGGCTCTGCCGAAGCCTCCTCCGACCTGCTGTGCACCCCCTCCGGGTATGGAAACAACATGCGGAACTGAGAGGATGAGCAGAATAACGGACATCACTATTATCCTCATAAGCGACCTCCCTGCCATCGATCTTCAGGCGCATGTGGGCAGTGTCTAATACGATTACAGCATCTTAATGCTTTTGCTTTTTCGAGAGGTAATCGTTGATGGCTGCGTGCAGCGCATCCGCCGCGAGGTTGGAGCAGTGCATCTTCTGTGGGGGCAGGCCATCGAGCGCATCCGCCACATCATTTCTCGTTATCCTCATCGCCTCCTCCAGGCTCTTTCCTCTGGCCATCTCTGTTATCATGCTGCTCGTGGCGATCGCCGCCCCGCATCCAAACGTCCTGAACTTGATGTCCTCTATTCTTCCATCCCTCACCTTTATGAAGATCTCCATGAGGTCCCCACAAACCGGATTTCCGACTCTGCCGTATCCATCTGGATCATCTATCACCCCAACGTTTCTGGGGTTCATGAAGTGCTCCATCACCTTTTTGCTGTAGCCGGTCTGCTGATTCATACATGGTTTTATGCGGGCCACAGGATATTATATTTTCGCTGACATTTATGCAATCGATCGATTCGTTTTCCTGCTGGATGGTGATCTGCGATGTCAACGAATACCGGTTAATAAAATGCCATGAAGCAATTCAGGACTGCAAACGATTTCTAATCTTAACGCAGCTCACACAACCACATCGATCGAGCTATCGCGAAGAGGGTACTTTCACCAATTCCTGAGATGGAACAAAAAATTAATATAAGGGTATTTGATATATACATGCAGAAGTACTTAAGAGCCCATGGATATGGATAATCCGAGGTATAAAAAATGGCGGAAAAAAAGTCTGAGAAGAGGAACTTCGCATTGAGGGATGCCGAAGGAAATGAGATCGGTGTCTTCAGCGGGAAGCAGCCGAGGCAGGCAGCGCTCAAGGCTGCCAACAGAGGGTTCACAGATATCAGGCTGAGAGAGAGGGGAACGAAGAAGGTTCACATCTTCAAGGGCTGGAGAACACAGGTGCCGAAGCCACCCAATGCGCCCGCATGGATGCCGGACATGATCTGGAAGCCGAACGTCAAAAAGATAGGCATAGAGAAGCTGGACAAGATTTAACTCTACAGAGAGGGCGAAGCGGGGAGCCCGCCCTTCCAGGGCGCGGGTGTGGCTCTTTTTTAACCGCCCCGCGACTGGAGGTTGCTTCAGTCTATTCGCCTGAATGAGGAACCCTTAGCTCCACATATCGGGCATCTCTCCGGCGGTTCCCTTCCGACGGTCATCCCGCATACGGGGCAGACGAAGTAGGGGTACTCTTCCCTCAACTCGCCCAGCTTTGCCAGCGCTTCCCTGTAGAGTTCTGCGTGGACCTTCTCCACCTCGTTTGCGTAGCGGAACGATATCTCGGCGGCCTTCTTTCCCTCTTCTTTTGCGGTCTTCATCATCTCAGGGTACATATCTTTGAACTCGTGCGTCTCTCCTGCCACCGCCTCCTCGAGGTTCTCCCTCGTCGAGCGTATGGCATTAAGCGCTCTGAGATGGTTCATCGCATGCACCGTCTCGGCCTCGGCTGCAGCCCGGAAGAGCCTGGCAACCTGCGGATACCCTTCCTTCTCAGCCTTCTCGGCAAATGCCAGGTACTTCCTGTTCGCCTGCGACTCTCCTGCGAACGCCTCCCTAAGATACTCCTCTGTCTTGGACATTTTCTCACCCAAAAGCAACATCCAGCAGAACCTGCTGGTCCACAGATTTCAGGATCCCAGCACCTCGGACTTGAACCTCTCGAAGCCTATCTCCTCGATGAACTCCCCCAGGCGCTGCTTCTTTGCATGCGCCTTGTAGTAGTTTATGATCCTGTCCACGAGATCGATGGCTTCATCGTCATTCAGGTTCTCCGCCAGAACCTGCGCGATCCTCGGCTTTGCGCCTGCACATCCCCCAACGACGACGCGCCAGCCCTTCGATGTGCCTATGAGCCCGATATCCTTGATCCATGGCTCGGCGCATGAGTTGACGCACCCTGAGACGCCCATCTTGAACTTCCAGGGAAGCTGGTATCCGTGGTATTTCTCGTCGAGCTTCAATCCGACCCCAACAGAGTCCTGCTGACCTCTCTTGCAGAACGTCGTGCCCGGGCAGATCTTTATGCTCCGCACGCACATCCCTATGGCATGGCCCGGGCTCATGCCTAGATCCTTCCATGCATTATCTATATCCTCAGGCTTGATGCCGACTATCGCTATCCTCTGAGCAGATGTGAGCTTCAGCACCTTGGCGTTGTACTTCTCAGCAACATCTGCTATCTTTCTCAGCGTGGCCGGGTCTATTATGCCTCCAGGTATGTGAGGAGCTATGGCGTATGTCTCCTTGTCACGCTGCACAATTGCACCCTTCTCCAATATGTCCTTGGACAAGACAAAACCCCCATACGTAATCGATGCTTTTCTTATTTCAATTATGCGATCTGATGAGAAGCAGCCGGAGTAAAAAAGTACAGTACCTGCCAATACGGAATTACAAAAATATAAAATTATATGACTTGCAGGTGCTTCGACCGGAATGAGCCAGAGGCCTATCTTGACCTTCTCGGCAGCTCCTCGGACCTGGATCTCCTGGAGACCTCTGTGCTTCTCGATCTCCTTGCTACATCTGATCGGGTCCTTCTTGCTATATCTGACATACGTATCGATGCTCCTTACTTTTTGTAAGAATTTAAACCATTCGGTCGGAATTGCCTTATCACTACAGTGTAAATGCACATGCTCTATCGCTCTGAGCGACTCACACCAGCCTCGGCGGTATGACCTGGCATGCGAGGAGGGCGTTGATATCCTCTGCTTTTCTTATGAGCTCCACATCTCCATCATGGACCAGGACCTCTGCAGGCCGCGGCTGGCCGTTGTACTGAGATGACATCGAGAATCCGTACGCCCCTGCATCGAGAAACGCAAGGATGTCGCCCCTCTCCACCACAGGAAGCGCCCTGTCGCGCGCAAGGACGTCTCCGCTCTCGCAGATCGGCCCGACGACTGTGTATTTATCCGAGATCTCAGCACCTGCCCTGTTCGCCACTACGATGTGATGGTAGGCGTCGTAGAGCATCGGCCGTGCGAGCACATTGAATCCAGCATCCACTCCCACGAACGTGACATGAGCCCGCTTGACAACATTGACCCTGGTTAGCAGTATCGTGGTGTCCGCGACGATGCTCCTCCCGGGCTCAAGAATCAGCCTCATCCGGACGCCGAGCTCTTCGGATCTCCTCTCGATCACAGGCAGCACTGCATTCGCCAGATCCTGCGGAGATGGCGCTGGAGATGCTGCAGGATCGTACTGAATCCCAAGGCCTCCACCGAGATCCAGGAGCTTCACATCACCGCCGATACCAGCTATCTCACCAGCCAGATCCATCATCCTGGCAGCGGCCTCTGAAAAGGGCGAGACATCGAGTATCTGAGAGCCTATGTGGCAGTGGAGACCGACCGGCTCCACCCCGTCCATCTGCATCGCCTTTTCGTAGATGCTCTTCACAGACTTGGGGGGTATGCCGAACTTCGAGCTCTTCAGACCTGTGGCTATCTTCGGATGTGTATCCACCGAGATATCGGGGTTGACCCTGAAGAGGACCTCAACGCTCTTCCCTTCCTCTGATGCGATACTGCTCAGGGTCTCCAGCTCCTCCTCGGAGTCGACCGAGACGCGAACCCCCGAGGTCACAGCCATCCTCAGCTCCTCATCCCTTTTGGAGTTACCGTTGAAGAGTATCTTCTCCCTGGGAACTCCTGCAAGTCTGGCAAGGTAAAGCTCCCCGGCGGAGAAGACATCCGCCCCAGCTCCCTCATGCGCGAGGATTCTTATTATCGAGATGTTGCCATTCGCCTTCACGGCGAAGTACTTATCAGCATCCGGGAAGGCTCTGTGATACCTCCGGATGTTCTCTCTGAGACGATCCTCGGATGTTACATAAACAGGAGTTCCGAACCTCTCAGCAATCTCAACTGTGTCAGCTCCTGAGATATACAGGTGATTGTTGACAACCCGGATGTGATCCTTGCCTCCGAACATGCTACATGCATGGACCGAGATATAGGTAAACCTTATCATCCAGCCATGCTCGACCGAATCTGTGTGACTCGAGAGAGGTGTACTCCATCATGGACACTGAAAATCCACTCATGATGCTCAGGAGCGAGAATTACTTTGAGAGCCAGAGGGCCGCATGGGAGCTCGTGGGCATGGGCGAGAGCGCGGTTCCCGGCCTTCTCGAGGCTCTGCATGATCCTGCGCCACACGTCCGGTACAGAGCAGCATGGGCTCTCGGAAAGATTGGTGATACAAGGGCGGTTGATGCTCTATCGGGATGCCTGCTCGGCGATGATGATCGGGCGGTTAGAGAGTGGTCTGCCGCCGCGCTCGAGGCCATAGGCGATCCATCTGCAATCCCAGCTCTCGTCCAGGCAATGAGATCTGACCCGGCGAGGGATGTGCGTTTAAGAGCCGCTGCCGCACTGCGCGGGCTGCGTGCTGAGGCCGCGCTAATAGATCTTCTGAACGATACAGACCCCATGGTGAGGGGCATGGCGGTCACAGCGCTCGCGAGGCTGAAGTCCAGGGATGCTGTATCTGCGGCCGCAGATCTCCTGCGCGACGAGGATCCTGAGGTCAGGAGGAGGGCGGCTGGCTTCATGGGAGAGCTCGCGATAGAGGACACCGCAGATCTCCTCGCCCCATTGCTCTTCGACGAATATCTGGACGTGCGGGTTGAGGCTGTGAAGGCGCTCGGGCGGATACGCACAGATCGTGCATGCGATCTTGTTGTGTCTGCACTGAGTGACGAGAACCCGGAGATAAGGCTCTCCGCGGTGACAACGCTGGGCGAGATGGCCAATCCGAAAGCACTCACCCCACTTGTCGATATAATGCTCGGAGGAGATCTCGAGGAGATCAGGGCATGGGCCGCGTGGTCCCTCGGGGAGATAAATGATCAGAGGGCCATAGAGCCTCTCAAGAAGGCCTGCAGCTCGGACAACTGCCCTGAGATCGTCAGGGAAAAGGCCAGAGCGTCTTTGCGAGAGGTTTATGGCCTGGATCTCTGATTTATTGCCCAACAGCGACTTACTCTCCGGACTTAAGAACGGAGTTTGCGCTACATTCTATCAGCTCCGGAGCCATCAAGACCTGTGTTTTTTAATTACGCCTTGAGATCAGATGTGCAGTGCGGGCATTTCACCGCTGCAAGAGGTATGGTCTCCCTGCAGTACGGGCACTCCTTCGTGTTAGGCGCAGGCGGTGCTGGCGCCTTCTTCATGGCGTTGATGCGTCTTATGACGATGAATATGGCCAGCGCCACTATCAGGAAGTTTATTATGGTGTTTATGAACAGACCGTAGTTTATGGTCGGAGCGCCAGCCGCCTGGGCAGCCGCAAGCGAAGGATAGGCCTTTCCGTCCAGGGCTATGAAAAGATCCGTGAAGTTCACCCTTCCGAGGATGAGACCCAGCGGCGGCATTATTATGTCCTTGACAAGAGAGTTGACGATAGCCCCGAAGGCAGCTCCGATTATTATGCCAACGGCCATGTCCAAAGCGTTGCCCTTTACTGCAAACTCTTTAAACTCATCGATAAATCCCATAAAGATCCCCCCAAATTTATCGGTTCAGTCTTCTGATAAATATCTTCCCCCTTCTGAGTGCCATGCTGATCTTCGAGGGCGAAGTTTATTGGGCAGCGATCATCAGAATCAGAACATCATGAGAATGGTAAGCCAGACAGACATCGCGCCGAGCATAGCGCGATCGCTTGGATTTCATCTACCTGATCCGGATGGCAGGCCGATAGAGGAGATCGGGCGGTGGAGATGCAAGAGGGCGATTCTGATAATAGTCGACAGTCTTGGGTATGAGCTCTGCAGATCATTTCTTCCACATTTGAGACACATGAGAGAGATAGCTGGCTCTGGCTTCCTGTTCAGAGCTCTTCACGTCTCAGATCACACATCTCCGGCCATAGCATCGATACTCAGCGGGCTCACACCTGAGCATCACGGCATATATGATACGGAGAGCGCCAAGAGGTCGCCGATCCTTAGCATACCCGAGATCGCGAGCTCTTCCGGCCTGAGGTCTGCGGTGATAATGGAGAAGGGTGGTGCCGAGGTCTACGATGGACTGATAGAATACATAGGCGCTGTCCCGAGAACGCTCCCCCCAGATGAGTTCGATCACCACATCTGCAGGCTTACCGTTGAAGCGCTCTCCACAGACCCTGCCCTCGTTGTGTCATACTTCATAGGGCTCGATAAGGCAGCACATAACGGATTGCATCTCGATGGATTTATTAAAGCTGCTGTCTCCATAGACTCTCACATAGGGGAGGTGTTCAGAAGAGCAGGCTCTGCGACAATGATCGTGATCGTGGGGGATCATCCTGTTCACGCAGGGAAGATGAAGAATGATGACGACCAGAGCGTGGCACTCATAATCGGAAGGAAGATCTGAGACGCTGATGATGTGATCCAAGGCGATTGGTTGCGATTCGCGGGAGCTGCACACCGGTCACACCCCGCTACATTAGCTCCGTGAGATGATATCCAGATCTGCGGTGCATTTTCTGGTACTCACCACACCGCATCTTACAGGAGGGGATCCGCAGAAAGACTCCCCATAATATGAGAATCATTCTGGCGATATGCTCATCAGGACTTCATCGAACCATCTCCTCGCCCTTCTCACGACATCTGGATCCTCTGTGCCACTGTAGCCGCTCCCCTTCAGCTCGCTCAGCGCCTCGGTGAGGGCTTTCACCGCCTCGATCGACCCGGGGCAGCTGGTGTGAACCTTGACAGCATCATCCGATCCGTAAATCCCCAGGAAGGGGAATATACGGCATGACCATGGCCTGGCCTCATAGATCCTGCACCCCTTCGCTGATGGATCGTAGAACCTGCATGGTCTGGTGTGCTTCATCGCAAGAAAGCCCTTTCCGGTCTCCGAGACCCTGCGAGCAACATACCGCTTCATGGCCCTGCTTGGAGTTATCCTGAGATGTCTGGCGATCCTCCTGACGTCCTCCTCTCTCAGCTTTATCGGATCGCCCGTTGTGCAGCAGGTGCCGCAGCGCCTGCACACAAAGAGCATGTGGCAAGCGATCCGGTAGTAATCAGCCTCGGAGAGCGCTGGCACGAGCGGGTCCTCTGCCCTCGGGTCGCCAAGCATCGATGTCGCCTCGATCAGCTTTATCGCTATCTCCCTCGGAGTTGTCATAAAACCTCAGTTTGTTTCAACACACAGGCACGATCTCCCTCAGATACCGATGCGGTTTTCAGTCAGACCTGCTCCGCCCTCACATACCCCTCTCCGGCCATTTCAGCCTTCCCTGTGAGAATCGCGTCCTCAAGCACCTCGGAGAGATCCTGCTCGCTGATATCTATTCCGTACAACCTCTTTAAACGGATGCGTATCTCCTCCATTCCCAGAGGATTGCCCGAAAGGATGCGCTCGACAAATCCGAGCATCTCCTCGTGGAAGGCCCATGGGTAGACGATCCACCTCCATCTCTGGACGATCTCAGAGCAGTAATCAGGCTCCACCCTGCTGGAGACCTTGTGATGCAGCACGCCTGTTCTGATATCCTCAGGGTTCATGCTCCAGAGATACTCCAGCGCGGCGCTGAGCGTATCCCCCGTGTCGGTCACGTCGTCCACAACAAGAACCCTCATCTTTGAGATATCCACTGACAGCGGGAACCGTATCGTTGCCCTTTCGAGCTTGTGAGCCGCAACCCCCCATCTCTCGATCCTTATGCTTGTGAGCTGCGTGTGCAGCAGACGGTCACAGACAATTCTCGCGGGAACGAACCCACCCCGCCCTATCGCGATCACGAGATCCGGACGGTAGCCGGATCTTTTTATGTGAGATGCAAGCTCCCGCTCCAGCCTGTAGGCCTCATCCCACGATACGACCTGGCAATCAAAACGCTCTCCGATCATCAGAAGAACTGTCAAGCTTATGGATAAAATAGCTTCCAGAGGTGCGGATGCAGAGATCCTGCATCTCGCGATTGAAGGCGAGAACATGAGAAACAAAATCATTCTGTTACATCAGAGGGCTTATGCAATGCCCCTTGAATGATCATGTCCTGGACATGGATCACTGAGGTCCGGCGCAGCTGTCGGGCTTCAGTTATCCACCACACGCCATCGATTCAACCATCCAGAGCTCCGCCGAACCGTGGATCGCGAAGGGATGAGCTATGCGGTCTCTGTCTCATGTCTCAGCCTCTCGATCAGGCTTCTGATCATGCTCTTCGTCCTCTCTGCGCTCTCGCAGTGGGAGGCTATCTTCGGGCTGCAGATGCTCAGTATATCCATGACCCTGTCCGCGAGCCTGTACTGGCCCGCATCCTCCAGCCTCTCCAGGAGCCTGGCGAGCATGCCGCCGAATCTCCTGCACTCCTCGATATCGCAGAGCGCGGCGTCATGCCTCTCGTACAGATCCTCAAGCTCCTTGATGAGATTCAGCAGGAACTCCCTTTCATCCTGTGATGAGCCCGTCGAACCACCCGCCATGATGCAGCTCGATCCCGAACTACCTCGCCCTGGTCAGCGTGAGGTCTCCATGAGGGATCAGCACCGTCCTCGCATCCCTCCCATGCGCGCTCCAGGCGAGCTCGAGCGCCTCCTCTATGCTTCTCATAGGCTTGAAGAAGCACATCTCAGCCACATCTCTGGGCATTGATGATACCAGGATGAGATTGTTCCTGAGTGCCAGCTCTGCTATGTAAGCCGCCTTGTGCCCGCCAAACTCGTACTCTCTTGCAAAGCGCTCAACGCACTCCTCCGGTGTGGAGCACTCCCTCGCCCATCGCTCGAACACCCTGTCGCCCAGCCCTTCGGCGCATTCCGCCAGGAGTATGATGGTCCCGCCAGGAGCTGCGGCGCCCTTTGCATTCTCCAGCGCCTTCACCGCCTGGTACAGATTGATGTCCTTCGGCCTGCCTCCTGCGCATGTTACGACTATCTCCGCTGGCTTCACCTCACGGAGGTACATCCTGTCCACAACCTCTGCGCCTGCGCGATGCGCCTTTATGTAATCGCCAGCCACAGCTGAGACGATCTCCTTCCTGCTGTTGAGCACCACATTGAGTATGAGATCGAGCCCTGCGATGTCTGCTGCTTCTTCCATGTCCTTTCTCACAGGGCTGTCGAGAAATCCGGAGCGCGCCTTTGGCTCCCTCATCATCATGTGGTTGTGATGTATCGATCGCTCTGATGATACCCCAGGAAGAAGGGCCTTCGCGCCACCGCTGTAGCCAGCGTAGTAATGGTACTCTATGTTGCCTGTGCCTATTACCAGATCCGAGGACTCTACAAGATCGAAGATCTCGACCGGCGTGCCCCGGCCGGTCTCACCAAGATGCACGCATCTCGATGTATCATGCTGGAAGTGCGGGAGTCTCACGCATCCGCGCAGAAGGTGTCTGATCTCAGCATCGGTCATGCGCCGGTGTGTTCCAAGGGCAAAAACGATCTTTATGTCATTCACGCCGATACCCCTCAGCCTGCGCACCAGGGGCGGAAGGATCCTGTGGCTTGGGGATGGACGGGTGATGTCGCTCACGATCACAGCCGCGCTTCTGCCCGACAGATCCTCCAGGCCGGCGCCGAACGGCGAGTCCAGGGCTCTGTCGATCTCGCCATCGTGCGCTGAAGGCAGCTCATTCGGCTGGACAACCTCCCAGCCATCCTGGAGCTCGACCCTCACAGATGAGTTTCCATAGCCGAGAAGCATGTTCATTGACACCTTAAGATCCGATGAAAGCAACAGCGCCGTCTCTACCTGGAGCTTTATGAAGGTTTCAATCCGCATTTTTAATGGAACTCAGGGGCGATTTTATAGTCGGCGCATCCATGAGAATCCGATTTATTCTCCATGCATTCCTGAAATCGCCTTCTGCTTGCGGATTTTCATGACATATCCAACACAGCAGAGAATGGCGAAAAAGGAAGCTTCAACGATACCGAAAATCCGGTTCAATCCAGCTTTCCGATAATTCGCGGAGATGAGCCTCTACAGCTGAGTTCCAGCCAGGTTGTTCCTCCGTCGTATGAACCTCTCGATCTCAGAGGCAGCGCGGTCTGCCACATCTGAGATCTCCCTTTCCGCATCTATCACCACAAACCTCTCAGGCTCCCTTGAAGCCAGGATATCAAAGTTCCTGCTCACCTCTCTCAGGAACGACTCCCTCTCGAAGATGGAGGTCGCGCCGCGATTCGTGCACCTCTCGAGGGCCAGTGATGGATCTATCCTGAATAGCAGCGTCATATCAGGCATCCGCGACCACGGCCTGTGTATCTCGTATATCCAGTCGAGAGGGACAAGATCCCTCATAAGGGCGCCCTGGTAAGCGACCCGCGAGTCTATGTATCTGTCAGATACCACGATCCTTCCGCTGCTGATGGATGGGAGTACAACTGAGCGGAGGTGATTGGCGTGATCCGCCATGAACAGAAAGAGCTGCTCGAGCGGCTCCTCTGTACTCCTGGCCAGCTCTCCGAGTGGCCCCTCAGTCGGCTCTCTTGTGAAAACGAAATCCGGAAACCTCTTATGGAGCATCCGCGCGACGGTCGTCTTTCCAGCGCCGTCTATTCCCTCGAGGGTGATCAGAAGACCTCTGTCCGCTTGCATGATCTGCATCCCTGTGGATCTGCTGACGGGTCGCCTGTTCTTGTAGTCGTCGTTCGAGGCGCAGAGGATCTGGCGTTACACAGGACAGTGCCTCCATAACGCTGCTTGTGGCCGACAATCCCCCAGTCGCTTCTGCTCGACTATGCGAACGAAGATGCACTCGTCCAGCCAGATCATTACTCCTGCATTGTCGATCCCATCATACCATCATCAGACGCCTCTGAGCTCCCAATCAGTCCCGTGCAGAGGCACTGACCGTTGACCCAGCGGCACATGGGATTGCGCTCTCACTGCTGCTTATCCGGATCTTCAGGAATCAGTCCCGTACACAGGCACTGTCCGCTGACCCACCGGCACATGGGGTTCTGCTCGCACTGCCGCTTCTCCGGATCCTCGGGAATCAGACCGCGGCAGTAGCACCTCCCGTTGACCCAGCTGCACTGCGGGTTGATCTCGCAGATCTCCTCTGGAGATGGCCCTGGTGACGGCCCTGGCGGAACCCACTGATAAACATCAACAACCACGCGGTTGCTGAACATGCCTCCTGAATAGAGAAGGCACTCGTGCCTGCCCACAGCATCCGCGTAATACCAGATGCGGTAGAAGTCTGGGGTCACATATCCAAGATCGTATCTCCAGACGAACCCCTGCGGGTACATCTCGTAGATGGAGACAGGCGATGCATCCGGGACGAATATCAGCATCTCCGACCAAACGCCAAGCGGCATCGTTGCATACCACGACCATCCATTCTGCCGCCTGATCCACATCGCAGGCATGCTCTCAGGAAAGATCGCTCTGAACCTCTTCCAGGGCATGTAGCTGCCGCTGTAGTAGACATAAGAGGACTGGCTTATGCCCTCAAATGGCAGCAGCTCCCCCACATCAGTCTCAGGAGGGGCCTCAAGTGTGTAAGCCGCGCTCTCCACTGCTGAGGATGCAGCAGCCCCGGGAACCTCCGGAGATGTCCCCAATGCTCCAGAAGATTGCAGGAGAGAAGTGAAATCCTGCATGCTCATGTTCACAGCGCCGGAGCCGGGTTCCTGGTCGTAGCCGCCAAGAGCCAGCCCGCTGATGAGCAGGACGCCCACCACTGCCAATATAAATACACGTTCACCCACCAAGATCGCTCCCATTTTCGTACAGCCGCATCTAAGCATGGACACATCTGGAGTTACAAAGCAATCACGCGACAGAGGCGTTTTCTGCAGCGCTCCTGTCGGGCGCATCGCTCACCGGAGGCAGTGTGTTCCACATGAGCCAGTATGTGCACACGGTTCTCGCAAGCTCCTGGAACTTGTTGAATCCAAGCGGCTTTATGAGATAGCTGTTCGCATGGTTAAGGTAGGCGTTCCTGATATCATGCCTGTTCTTCGATGTGGTCAGGATCACCACCGGTATGCTCCTCAGATCCTCTGAGCGCTTGATCTCCTTGAGGAGGTCCATGCCATCCATTTTCGGGAGCCTCAGATCCAGAAGGATCAGATCCGGCCTGGGGCTGGTGGTGCTGTCCACGTATCTGCCGCGATGGAGCAGGAAATCGAGAGCCTCCTCCCCATCACTCACCCAGTAGATCCTTCCCATGTTCATCTCTCCGAAGGATCTTATAAAGAGGGACGCATGGTTCTCGTCGTCCTCCACAAGCAATACCGATGACATACCACACCCACTTTCAATACCCTGTTTTGCTCTCTTGCGCGAACCCAGGCGTCAGGCGCACATAATGCCACACAGGACAATTTTGTTGATTCCGTTCCTGGCCCGAAACGTCTCAGATTCGCAGCACATCTGTTATTTGAGTATCCTGGTATGTGAGATGCTGCAGGCCGAACTTCTGAACCGCTCGAATATCCTGTCTCCTGTCGTGCTATCTGGCTCGAACCTCTCCCTTGGATGGGCCATGCATCGCGAGGCCTCCTGGATGCTGTGATAATCGCCAGATCCATATGCAGCTATCATCGCAGCGCCCAGCATCTCTCCCTCCAGCACCCTCTGTGAGACCACGGGCAGGCCTGTTATATCTGCCTTTATCTGGTTCCAGAGCCTTGAGATCGACTGCGTTCCTGTAGTCCGTATCTCTCCAATGTGTACGCCTTTTTCCTTAAACCTGTCGATCACCAGCCGCATCGCGCATGCGCATCCCTCCATGATCGCCCTGGATACCTCAGGCAGTCCGTGATTCAAGGAGATTCCCACCATCGCGCCCGCAGCGGAGATGCTGTGGCGTTCGCGGGATAGGTACGGCAAAAATGTAAGACCGCCTGAGCCTGGGGGTGCCATCTCAGCCTCTGCTGCAAGCTCTGACGGATGCTTCGAGACAAGAGATGCCATCCACTCCATGCTCAGGCCCGTCGTAGAGAGAGAGGCGCCTGTGTGCCAGAGAGCTTTATCAAGAGGGTGAGGAGCCGTGTAGAATCCATCGATTGGAGCATCCCAGCAGAGCTCGATCCCCTCAGAGGTGCCGGCCTTGTCGCACACAACCCCCCTCTCGAACGATGCAGTCGCTAGAATCGCCTCCACGAAGTCGGGCGCGCCTGCGAAGACCGGAATCCCCCCACAAAGCCCGGCTCTGCGCGATGCATCCGGTTTTGTGCATCCTATCAGCTCTCCCATGATCCGCTGCTCCGGGAACATCTCAGGATCAAGACCCGCTGCATCGATCTCCTCATCGCTCCAGGGCAGTATCTCCTCTGAGGCCACGGATGCTGTTAAAGATCCGGTGAGCTTCCATGCGATATAGTCCATAGGCTGGACCACCTTTTTCAGCTGTGCAAAGATCTCAGGCCTGTGGCTCCTGAGCCACATCGTCTGCGGGACGTACCAGGAGGGCTGCACAGGTCTTCCAATAAGCTCTGAGAGCAGAGATGCCTCTCTCTCAGCCCTTCTGTCCAGCCAGAGCACCGAGGTCGTGAGCGGTTCCATGGATGCATCGAGAAAGACCGGGGATGGCCCGTGGCCACCGATCGATATTCCCTTGATCTCATGCGGTGGTTTCAGCTCGCGGAGCGCCTCGCAGAGGGCATGCCAGAACATTTCCGGATCTATCTCTGCAAAGCTCTCGTAGCTCCTGAACTGCCTGTACCTGTTTACAGCACCCCTCACCATATCTCCTTCATGCGTGAACAGCCCCGCCTTGACTGAGGTGGTGCCGATATCGATGCCAAGATACATACTCACACCGCTGTCTTAACCTGCAGAGCCACTGTCCGGCCACGCGCTCATGGCTGATTGATATTCCAGGAGCAGGCTTTGCCTGACGCTGATGAGCATAACGGACGATTCACACAAAATCCGCGAGGCCGGTCTGCTTCACCTTATCTGATCTGAACAGCGACTCTATCTCCATCCTGATCAGCTCGAGCCGCTGGCGCGTGTAGCTCGAGACGCCGTACTCCTCGGCGACCTTCATCGAGACCTCGAGGTACTTTCTTACGCTGCCTTCGTGAACGGTGAGCACCAGCCTCCCTCCACACTTCGGGCAGAGCTCGCTGAGCGGAGGCCTCCTGTACTTCGCATTGCACTTCACGCAGCGCACGCTCTGTCGCGAGAACGCCCTGAGGTTCCCCATCAGATCTGGCAGGAAATGCGAGTTTATCACACGCTCGGCCACATCGGTCGCATCGACCGCCCTTATCAACCTGGCGAGCTCCAGCTGGGATTTCATCTTGTCTATCATCGTCTCAAGGGTCTTGTAGGAGCTGTTTCTGGGCCCGCCGGCGATATCGTCGGTGTCGTGGGTGAAGCCGAAGCCAGAGTACTGCCCCTCGCCTCCAAGCCGCTTAGAGACGAGATCGATCAACCCCTCGACGTCCTTCGGGTTTGCATTCCTCAAAGTCGCCTCGTAGAACTCCAGTGGATACCTGAAGGATAGATCGAGGTTGTGGGCCTCCTTGTCGACCTCTGCCGGATTTATCCGCGTCGTCAGGACGAGTGGCGCGTCCATCTTCCCTCCCCTCTTCTCCGGCAGGTAGGACCTGGAGAAGTTCAGGAGCGCATCCATGAGCAGCATCACACAGTCCTCATCGCCATCGCAGTTTCTGCGCTTGGCAGCGTGGAAATATGGATGGGCGTATCCGGCGCTGGCCCTCGTGAACCCGATCAGCCTGCAGAGGACGCCAGCGGATGTGTGCGGGGCCAGGCCGATCATGAGCCTGCCGATGAGATCCTCAGGTCTCTCAGCTCTGTAGTACGGCTCCAGGCCGTAGAATTTGAGGAGGAGATCGTCCACAAACCTCGAGACCCTGAGAAGCCAGTTGCCTGCATCCCTGCAGAGCACGACATCCTGGACCTTCAGCTCCAGGATCTGATCGTCCCTCTCCAGAGGCTCTCCGTGGATGTCGTGGGTGTATCCGAGATCGCGAAGAACCTCCACGCTGGTGCCGATCTCCCTGGGACGGAAGTGGGTAAGCGGGAGATCTGTGAGATCGTACCTCGAGGTTCCATCCTTGAAGATGAACACGCCGTGCTTTGCTCTCAGCACCCCCTTCTCAAGCGGCTCCGGCGTGGAGTCCCTGGAGGTCAGCCCCATGACCCCCCTTATGTTATCAACACGCTCCCCCAGAGACTCAAGGGCTCTTGCGAGAGTGCTCTTCACATCTATCCTAAACCGCGTGGCTGCGCTTGTCTCCGTCCCGCACCTCGGGCATTTCTCATCGGAGCGCACGCCGCACGATGGGCACGCGCGCACCCGCTCCGTGTGCGCCCCACACTCACACCTGAACGCAAACCCCTCCTTGCCGCATGATGGGCATCTCCTTCTCTCAACAACAGCCTCTATGAATCCATGCTCTGCAGCCTCGTTCACGAGACGGCTCTTTCCTCCCTCAGGGCCTGTGGGAAAGAGAACATGCGGCGGTGGCCTCATCTCCCGCCTATCGGATTTCTCCGGTCGACCCATCCTGCACCCGATCCTGGTGGGAGCCCTCGCTTTGATTCTGAGACCTGAGAGCTTGTTCACAGCGCTGAGCGCGTCTTCTGCATCGAGATCATCTCTCCTCCAGCGCCTGCCGCTCTCGTCCACGCCCAGACATAGTAGAAGCGGGCGAGCGTCCTCCACCACGATCCTTCCATCTCTGACTTTGTGATGGACGAGCAGCTTCTCCAGAATCTCCTTCGTGTCATCACGCAGATCCATGAGGAGGACATCCCCATCGATGCATCCTCCAGATGCAGCATCCGCGAGCTGATCCAGCTCATCCAGGGTTATATCGTGCCAGAGGTATGTGTGGTCAGGATGCAGAGGCACACCGAAATCTCTCGAGAGCTGTATCGCGGTTCTTCCATCTATGTGCTCCATGCCCTCCGGATCTCCGCCAGCCCTCCTGAGCTCCTCGGCCCACCACTCGAAGGTGTAGGATGCGGGCGCAAGCGGCCTGTTGTTCTCCATGAAGTCCCCGTAGCTGACCAGGATCTCGCCGAGATCTATGATCCTGGAGATGTTTCTCTTCAGAGCCTCAGGGCTCGATATCCAGGGGAACGATGCGGGGTCATCTATGCGCACAACGTCTCCATTCACCAGACGCACGGTTGGACCCTCGATTGAGCTCACCGGAGCTACGGCTGCAGCCTTGCCGGGCTGCTCGACCTTGATCTGGGTTCCGGGCGCAAGGAAGTGATTCAGAACCATCATCGTTGCCGGATTTATGCCGGCCGCTGCAAGACCAGTATTTCTGGATCTCCCGTAGCGCAGCCTGAACCCCCCGGGCCTGGATGGATGGGAGAACACTGGCCTGCCCGCTATAAGGTCTCTTAAAAACTTCTCGCTCGATCCCCCTCCGTCCTTCTTCTCCCCGCCGAGCGCATCCAGCCATTCCCATCCATCTATTCCGAGCTTGGAGACGTGCTTCTTTATCTTCGGGCGCTTCAGCGCGATGCCCTCTGCGGAGACGAGCGCGATGCCGCCACGAACCCTGTTCGTCTCAACCCTCGGAAGATCCCGGTAGCCTGAGACCTCCTCCTCCTCTGTGGGCTCGCCATCTATGCAGACGGGACAGTTTCTGATTATCGTCCTGATCTCATCGTCTGATGGAGTATACTGGAGGTGCTGAAGGCGCTTGTAGAGGCCGATCTCCTCGACGTACCTCTCTATCTCCTCCTCTGTGGGTCTGTACGGGGCTATGCCCATGCTCCTCCTCACGTAATCCGCAACGAGCACCGATAGCGCCTGGGCGGTTCCACCAGCGGATCTTATCGGGCCTGCGTAGTACACCTTCAGGTACTCGCTACCGTCATCGTTCTTTCCCAGCCCGACCCTGGCTATGCCCTCAATCGGCGCCGCAACCACGCCCTCGGTGAGAAGCGCCACAGAGGTCCTTATGGCCATGTCTATTGCATCGAGCCTGCTTGCTCCCTTCCCGAGACGCCCCTCGGCGAAGTCCCTGCCGATGGCGAGCGCGGCCTCCTCCCTGCTGAGCCCCTGCGCCTCGAGCTCTCTTATCCTGTCTGCAACTCCCGGTATGGAGACGAGCTTCTCGACCCGCTCGGCCAGATCGATGGCTATGGGTATCTCCACATCCAGCTCCGGATCGAGGCCCTTCGATCTCGCCTTTCTGGCGATCTCCATCTCCTCTCCAAGGCCGCGCTCAAGACGCTCAAAGTAATCAGTGCTCAACTCCGCCTCCAGAGAAACAGACCTGTCACGGGATCGTATTCTCTAACAGGTGGCTCTCCCTCAAGACCCATGATGTGAAGCTCAGCAGCAAAGACCCTGCCGCCGAGCAGATGCCCGCCGAAGAGGTTGTAATTCTTATCTGCGAGTGCGATGTGTGCATGGACAAATCTCTGTCCATCTTTTAAAGATATGTTGCCGGTGCAGGATGCTATCTCGAAATCTCCTTCAAAGCTGCGCTGCCTGTACACCTTTTCTTTCTGATCATAGTACGCGAGATCAACCGAGGATAGCGCTCCTATGACGCTGAAGAATCCGGCATATATAGACAGATCTGCTGCAGCATCTCTTATAGCTTCCATTATATCAGAGCCGTGCTGCAGCCCCACCATCACCATCTCCGGCATGTACCGCCTCCATACTTATGTGGAGCTTCATAGACCCTGCTGGTTAAAGGAAACTCCGTCCTTTGGACCAGATCAGCCGACCAGCAGCCTTCGACAGAGCTCAAGCACTTTGAGGCAGCTAGAGAATTCGCAGGGGGCGTCGCAGATCGATAGGCAGATCTATCCGCTCTGTCCTCAGAGTCTTCACCTGAGTATGACGCTGCCTGCCCTCAGGCCGCTCTTGACTATCCTGCCGATGACCTTCGAGCCAGGCCCCATTATCCTGCAAGCATCGTCTGCCTGCTCCTCAGGAAGCACCACGACGAACCCCATTCCCATGTTGAACGTCCGGTACATCTCAGCATCATCCACGCCCCCCAGCTCCTGCAGGAACCTGAAGACAGGCTGCGGCTCGATGGGGTCTGTTATCTCGAAGCCGAGGTCTGTTATGCGGTGAAGCTTTAGGAGCCCGCTGCCTGTTATGTGTGCAAGGCCATGGACATCGCATCTCCGGAGAAGCTCCAGAACCTCGATGTATATCCTGGTGGGGGTCAGCAGGATCTCGCCTATGCTCCTGGAGTCGCCCGGCATCGTATCGAAGTACGTGTAGCCAGAGCTCTCGATTATCCTCCTGGCGAGAGTGTAGCCGTTGCTGTGCAGCCCTGTGCTCGGCACACCGACCACAGCATCGCCGACGCGGACCCTCTCGCCTGTGATCACCCTGTCCTTCTTCACATAGCCTATGGCTGTGCCGGCAAGATCCAGGCCCCGGATCATCTCAGGCAGCGATGCGGTCTCCCCTCCGACTATGCTGATGTTTGATATCTCAGCGCCCTTCTGGAGCCCCACAGCTATCTGCTCCGAGACCTCAGGATCGACCCTCTCCACAGCGAGGTAATCAACAAACGCCAGCGGCTCGGCGCCTATTGCTAGAAGATCATTCACGTTCATGGCGATGCAGTCTATCCCTATGGTGTCCCACTTGCGCATCGCATTTGCGATCAGGATCTTGCTCCCGACCCCATCGGTCGTCATCGCTATCGCGAACTCGCCCATGTCGATCAGGCCGGCATAATGTCCTATGCCGGTAAGAGGTGCGCCGAAGCCCTTTCTGGAGAACGTGAGCCTCCGCTTCATCGCATCGATCGATCTGTTCTCCAGCTCTATATCGACGCCTGCATCCGAGTATGTCATACCCTTCATGTGCGCTCACCGTTGAGCTTGAACTCCCGGTGTATCTCCTGCACCGCCCGCTTTCCATCCTTTGATGCGACGACGAATGATATGTTGTGCTCGCTCGATCCCTGGCTGATCATCCTCACGTTTATCCCTGCCCTCCCCATGGCGCTGAAGAGACGGCCGGCCACACCTGGGGTGCCTGCCATGCCAGAGCCCACAACTGCGACGACGCAGACATCCTTGTTGTGGGTGATATCCTTCACGATCTCCCTGGGGAGCTCGCGCCTGAGAGCCTCCTCTGCCCTGTCAAGGTCCTTTTCCTCCACAACCATCGATATGTTCGCCTCTGATGAGCCCTGGCTGATCATGATTATGTTCACACCAGAGTTTGCGAGGGCTGAGAACACCCTGGCCGCGACTCCTGGAGTGCCGATCATCTCCGCGCCAGATACATTGAGCAGTGCAACATTGGTGGACAGGCTCACCGCCTTTATAACACCATCCTTCAGCTCCTCCTCCTGGACTATCCTCGTTCCAGGACTCTCCGGATCGAATGTGCATTTCACCCTTACCGGTATGCCCTTCCTTATCGCCGGCTCGATCGCTCTTGGATGCAGAACCTTCGCTCCGAAGAAGGAGAGCTCCATGGCCTCTATGTAGGATATCGTGGGTATGGTCTTCGCGGACGGATCTATCTTGGGATCTGCTGTAAGTACTCCAGAGGTCTCCTTCCAGAACCAGATCTCATCCGCGTCTATTGCAGCTCCGATTATCGATGCTGTGAAGTCAGACCCGCCGCGCCCGAGCGTTGTTGTTATGCCGTTCTCATCCTTTGCTATGAAGCCGGTGACAACAGGTATCCCCTTTATTGGCAGCAGCCTCTTCGCTATGAGTGCATAGCTCTTCTCGAGTGGTTTCGCATTCCCGTAATCGCTGTTTGTGATTATCCCCGCGTCTCCACCCGTGTAGTACTTGGACTCAATCCCCATATCCCTGAATACGCCAGAGAGTATCGGGGCAGAGAGCTGCTCGCCAAAGCTTGATATGTAATCTACGGATCTCGATGTGAGCTCTCCGAGATAGCATATTCCGACGTAGGCCTTCTCAAGCATGTCGATCTTCTTGCGTATGTCAGATCTGATCTCCTCCCGTATCGAATCATCGGATATCGCATCTGTGATCGCCTGCTCGTGCCTCTCAGAGAGCCTCTTGATGAAACCCTCGACGTCAGATACCCTGCCGTACTTGGCGGAGGACCTCGCACATTCCAGCAGGTCATCGGTGACGCCCTGGAGGGCAGAGGTCACCACCACGATCTCATTCCCTGAGCTGAATCCCCTCACAAGCTCCCCAACGTTTCTGAGCCGCCTGCCATCGGCCACAGAAACCCCGCCGAATTTCATTACCAAGCGTGCCATCTGGAACCCTGCCCCATACCAGCCATACAACGATATAAGCTTTAGGATATGCCATGGCGGTTGACGCAAAGCTCCATGATCCTCATCGCCAACGTTAAATTGTTGTGAAGGATGACGGCTCATAAAAGCCCCTCAGAACCGGCACTGCAGCAGGCATGCTCAAAAACAAGAACAATGTATATAAGGTTGGAGAACAACAATATCAATTCCTGACGTGAGATGCAGCTGTACGAACCGGAGATATGCATCTGTGTGGGATCCACACATGTGCTGTGTAGAGGTAATACAATGACGCCACGATCTTCGATTCGTATCTGTAGTATGATCGTCAATCATCACGTCAGGAACCGGGCATCCATAGGGATAAGGAGGTGGAACTGTTGGCTGCGACTCTGGAAGAATACAAAAGACTTTTTAGAGAGGCGACTGTTGCAGATCAGGTGAAGCTCTTCCAGCTTCACATAGCTATCTACATTGTGGTGAATGCCATCTGGATAGCACTGAACGCCATGGGCACGATAAAGACGATCCCCGGCTGGGCGATGTACTACCCAATAGTGGGCTGGGGGCTGCTGGTGGTGGTCCACTACTGGTTCTACGTGCGCGGTGCTGAGAACCTCTGCAAGCTCAGGGAGAGGGAGATAGAATCCAGGCTGAGGTGAATTTGGAGCTGGGGGCTCTCCGGAAAGCCCTCAGATTCAGATCACCTGGTAAATGCAGCTTTTGAGCCTGTAGATCAGATGGCATAAATGTGTTATAATATTTTTAATATTGGCTTGTATCAGTTAAGCATTTATTTTGGCGAGAGGACGTTTTGATACATGGGAAGGATACCTGAGAGGTGCAGGGACTGGAAGGTCGCGCGGTGCCCTCTCTTCAGATGGTGGTGCTCCCTTGTCTGTGGCGGAGTTACTGGCGGCCGGCTCTGTGCTCCATGGTGCCGTGTTGCTGAGCGGTTCGGATTATGGAGTTTGCTTGTAACTCTGGTACTGCCACTGCTTATTATTCTGGCAGTGATAATCCGCATGTGATCAGTCCTACATTCCAGCCATTTTCAGAGCGCTGTGCATTCTATCTGGTGCAGCAGCCTGGAACATCATGCATTGATGGCAGAGCTGGCTGTCTGAGATACGGAGGATTTTCAGAAGATCACAATTAGAATTTTAATTCTGATTATGTCCAGAAGAACTTTATTTATACGGTATCATAAACCACAAGTGTCTATTAATAATATGATATTGTCCCTTGATGTGGTGAGTCTCTATGAGAATTAGGGTAGTCAGCTCCAAGAGTGAGATCGCACAGCTCAATCCGAATGAAAGAATGGTGCATCTGGCCTTCAGGGCATCGAATGTCGATTTCCTGAATCTTATGCAGAGGTGCCCGAGGCTCAGGGTGATCCAGGTACCGCCTTCTTACAAGAAGACGATGTCGAATGCGATTCAGGTGTTCCTGGAGATGCAGGGCATCGAGCTGCTCGAGGGCGACGTCTGGGGTCACAGGAAGGATCTTGACGAGTACTTCACAGTGAGCGACAGCACAATAGAAGAGATAAGGTCGATGATCAGCAAGGGCGTCCCCTTTGAGCAGATGGCCGAGGAGCTCCAGAAGAAGGCGAGGATCGGCCCGGACCTCATAAAGTACATCGCAAAGACAAAGGTAACGGCGTGACCCAGGAGCGGAACTCCTGGATCGCACCATCACTATCGAGCTCCTGCACTGTTTTGCGCAGATGCGCATCGAAATTATCGTGCCTGCCGGTTCAGGTGGGCGCATATAAGATGTCCTCAAACCGCACAGCAGTCGACCACAATTCGCATCACCTAACAGACAGCGGATTTCTGGAGGGAGATAGCCTACCCCATTGTTTGCATAGCTCTCTGCAGTGTTGAGACTGTGGTCCGGTTGCCGAACAGCCTGCCAGGAATCAGCTCCCCTGACGCCCCTCCTGTGGTTCTGCGCGGTCTCGCCCCGCAGATCTGGATGTTTTGTTGCACGATCCGTGAGGGTGTAGCAATACTTTCTATTATATTACGCATTGGTTTGTCTATTTGTGACATGTAGCAGGCTTTTTCATGGAAATCTATCATAATAAATCCTAAGCGACAAATTTATAAATTAAAATCGCTTTCATGGCGAATCGATCCAATTAAAAACACTGTATTGCGGAAATGGACTACAAAAATCGTGTTGTTCTTTGAATACTCAGTGTGGTCTTTTCCGCAATTGTCTGATGAATGGATGAAATTCAGAAGGCGATCCGAAATGGCAGATGAGAAAGCACAGGTCTCCTCTCAGGAGAACGTCTACAGGCCGGCAAGCGACCTGGTGGAGAACTCCAATGTGATGCAGTGGATGAAGAGAAAGGGCATCAGGAGCGAAAAGGAGCTGCGGGCCTGGTGTTCCGAGAACTACGTCGAGTTCTGGGACGAGATGGCAAAGACATACGCAGAATGGTTTGTGCCATACGAGAAGGTCCTTGAGTGGAACCCGCCGCATGCGAGGTGGTTCGTCGGAGGAAAGTGCAACGTCGCGCACAACGCCCTAGACAGGCATGCAAGATCATGGCGGAGAAACAAGGTCGCCTACTACTTTGTGGGCGAGCCGGTCGGAGACACCAGGGCCATAACATACTATCAGCTCTACAGAGAGGTGAACAAGCTCGCCAACGGTCTTAAGAGCCTGGGGATCAAGAAGGGCGACAGGGTTGGGATCTACCTGCCGATGATCCCCGAGCTTCCGGTAGCGATGCTGGCCTGTGCGAAGATCGGCGCGATACACGTCGTTGTCTTCTCGGGATTCAGCGCAGGCGCGCTCCGCGAGAGGATCAATGACGCAGGCGCCAGGATTCTGATAACATGTGATGGATCTTACAGAAGAGGCAAGCCGATCCCGATAAAGGCCCAGGCTGACGAGGCCCTCCAGGATGCGCCATCAGTGGAGCGCCAGATAGTCTACAGACGGACAGGCCAGAGCATCGACTGGAGGGATGGATTCGATATCTGGTGGCATGAGCTTGTGAAGAACCAGCCCGATGAGTGCGAGACCCTCCAGATGGACTCAGAGGATCCGCTCTTCATACTCTACACAGCCGGAGCTGGAGGAAAGCCGAGGGGAGTGGTCCATGTGCACGGCGGCTTCTGCGTCGGGCCTGCGTACACAACGAGCTGGGTCTTTGACATGAAGGATACTGATGTCTACTGGTCGACCGCTGACATCGGATGGATCACGGGCCACACCTACATAGTCTACGGGCCGCTCTGCCTCGGCGCGACGAGCGTGATGTACGAGGGCTCTCCGGATTACCCTGATTTCGGGAGATGGTTCCAGATCATAGAGGACTACGGTGTCTCAGTAATCTACACAGCGCCCACCGCGATCAGGATGTTCATGAAGGAGGGCGAGGATTGGCCCAGGAAGTACAACCTGAGAAGCGTCCGGCTCATGGGATCTGTGGGAGAGGCGATGAACCCTGATGCATTCCTGTGGTGGAGGAAGCATGTCGGTAACGACTGGGCCCCCATAATGGACACATGGTTCCAGTCAGAGACCGGCTGCCATGTGATAGCTCCACTGCCCATAACCCCGCTCAAGCCGGGCTCGCCAGCATTCCCGCTTCCCGGATACAACGTGGAGCTGCTGGATGTGAACGGGAGAGCGGTTGGTCCTGAAGAGAGCGGGAACATCGTGCTCACAGCACCATGGCCGACCATGCTCAGGGGCATATACGGAGAGCCGGAGAAGCTCAAGGAGATCTACTACGACTACTACTGGAGCGTCAGGCCTGGGATCTACCTCAGCGGCGACAGGGCGAGAAGAGATGCAGACGGCTACTGGTGGATACTGGGCAGGATAGATGATGTCCTCAAGGTCGCAGGCCACAGGATAAGCAACGCAGAGGTCGAGGCTGCCGCACTCTCACACCCAAAGGTCGCGGATGCAGCGGTCATCGGCAGGCCAGACAAGGTCAAGGGGGAGAACATAGTTCTCTTCGTCGTGCCGAAAGAGGGCGTCGAGGCTGACGAGAACCTCAAGAAGGAGATAAGGAACCACGTCAGGGCGACAATGGGGCCGATAGCGATGCCGTCAGAGGTTTACTTTGTGTCAGCCATACCAAAGGACAGAACAGGGAAGCCTGTGAGGGCTGTGATCAAGGCAAAGGCGCTTGGAGCAGCTCCCGGAGACACATCATCTGTGGTCAACAGGGATGCAATAGATGCCATACCATCGATTTAGCGGTGGTATGGCTCATTTTTTATTATCCTGAACGCCCTGTAGAGCTGCTCCAGGAGGATGATCCTCGCCAGCTGGTAGGGGAATGTCATCCTTGAAAGTGAGAGCTGGAGGTCCGAGCGGTTCAGTATCTCCTGAGAGAGGCCCTCTGGCCCTCCGATCAGCCAGCTGATACAGCCGCATCCCTCGATGATCCTCCTCTGGATCCAGGACGCCAGCTCCAGCGAGCTCATGCACTCACCGTGCTCATCCAGCGCCACTGTTATCCCCCCGCTCAGATGCGAGAGCATCTCCCTGCCCTCTTTGAAGGGATCCCCCTCGCGAACCTCCACGACATCGAGCCTGGTGTAGGGGGCGAGGCGTTTTATGTAGTAAAATGCTGCCTCCTGCCAGAATCGCTCTCTGATCCGGCCAACAGCGATTATCCTCATGTGCATGATCTCTGCCTGATACGAACTGCTCCACCGGCATTCCGGGCCGGCATCGTATCTGCTCCTCCACGGTATAGGGGCTGGAATCTCCGGAAGAAGACAGCAGCTACCGGCCTCTGAGTATTCCGCGCGCCGCAAGCAGTCCGGTGGCAGCAGCCGCGACTATGCCTCTCGAGAGCCCGGCGCCATCGCCTGCAGCGTAGAGTGATGGTATGCTGGTCTGCAGGTCTCTGTCCACGCTTATCTCCCGGGCGTAGAACTTTATCTCCGGAGCGTAAAGCAGCGTGGAGTCAGCATTGACCCCGGGAATGATCTCGTTCAGGATCTCGAGCCCCTCGATGACGTCCATGACTATCCTGTGGGGCAGAGCCATCGATATGTCTCCCGGGGTCACGTCTCTCAGCGTGTTCCGGACCGGATTCCTGGCGATCCTCTCCTCCGTGGATCTCCTTCCTCTGTGCAGATCCCCAAGCCTCTGGATGACTGGCTTCCTCCCTCCGATTGTTGTCACGAGCTTCGCTATGGATATTCCGTAGGCTGTGGTGTTCTCTATCGGCTTCGTCAGCTCAAGCCTTACAAGAAATGCGAAGTTCGTGTTCTCAGAGCGCTCTCCAGACATGGAGTGCCCGTTTGTCGCTATGAAGTCCCTGTACTCCTCCTTGACCACAAAGCCACCAGGGTTTGTGCAGAAGGTTCTGATGAAATCATCGTATCTGTGAGTTATGATGTGGAACTTAGGATCCCTGTTGATCCGCGTGACTGGATCCATGACTATCGATGGCACCTCCACACGCACCCCGACATCCAGAGGTCCATAGCGTGCTTTGATGCCGTACCTGTCGATCATCTCTCCGATCCACTGTGCACCTATCCTGCCGGGCGCGAGGAGAGTGCTCTCAGCCCTTATCTCTCTGCCATCGGAAAGCCTGACCCCGATGCATCCATCCTTTTCCATTATGAGATCTGCTGCCGAGGTGTTCAGCACGAACCTGACGCCGCGGCTTTTGAGATCTGCGCTGAACGCCCTTATTATCTCTGGCGTCCTGTCAGATCCCATGTGGCGCTGCTTTATCGCTATGAATCTCGCGCCCACGGATGCAGCCCTCCGGCTGAGCTCCTCCACATCGCCCTGCGTGGGCTCCTGTGTCTCGACGGGGGCGCCGTATCTCAGAAATACCGAGTCCACCTCATCTATGAGCGACCAGGCATCATCCGTCAGACGCGTGAGATCGCCGCCGATCGCCGGATGTAGATTGAGTATGCCATCTGAGTATGTGCCCGCTCCCCCCATCCCGCACATTATGTGGCACGGGTCGCAGTGAAGACAGTGCCCCCACTTCTTCATCGGGCAGCTCCTCTCAGAGATGTCCCGGCCCTTATCGACAACCACCACCTTCTTTCCGTGGGCGGATAGCTCCAGAGCCGCGAAGAGTCCCGCAGGCCCGGCGCCGACCACGACCACATCCTGCATGCATTAATGTACGCATGCAATGGTATTTTAACCCGCGGGAGTGCCGGAGCACCGACTCACAGTATGGGAGAAATCTCATGAAGTGATGGCGTAGGCGCCGTGAGATGACGCATACCGGTGTTTTGCTCTGCGGGCTGCATTCCCTCACGCGCTCCATTAAGATTATGTGCTATACGACTGTATTTAATGGTCAGGTGCATGGGGGTTCTCATCTGGATCTGGCTGCATACCTTCAGTACTTCGTATACGCGTTCACCTCGATATTCATAATAGTGAACCCCATCGAGGCGACGATGGTCTTCGTCTCCCTCACTCAGGAGGCCAGCCCAGCTGAGAAAAGCAGGATATGCGTCCGCACAACGCTTGTGGCATTCTCTGTCGCGATGATCTTCGCACTTGCAGGGGATATGATCCTGAGGTTCTTCGGCATAACCGTCGACTCTCTAAGGGTGGCGGGTGGCATACTGCTCTTTCTCGTGGCCATAGACATGCTCCGCGCGAAGCCTCACAAGAAGGTCACAGAGGCCGAGATCGAGGATGCAACCACCAGGGAGGATATCTCGATATTTCCGCTGGCCATCCCGCTGCTCACCGGCCCCGGAGCGATAACCACGGTGATAGTCAATATGGGAGCAAGCAGCACGCTTATGGAGAAGATGCTGGTGCTCCTGGCGATATGTTTGACATTCAGTGCGACCTACGTCATACTGAGATCCGCAGAGTATGTCGATGCTCTCCTCGGCGTTACGGGGATCATGGTGTTCACGCGGATAATGGGACTGATCCTCGGGGCGATAGCCGTCGATTTTGTCAGCGTGGGCGCCTGGAACATCTACATCTCCATGGCGTCAGCCGCATGAGCCCCCAGAAGAGCGGTGCCATCCGGAGGAGCTTATTGATTGGCTCGTCTCAAAACTGCTGTGTTGGATAACCTCCCGTGATGATGTCTCAAGATATCGATTCCGGTCTATTCTCCATGCATTCCTGAAATCGTCTTCTGCTTGCGTATTTTCATGACTTATCCAACACAGCATCTCAAAACCAGATTCACTCGATGGGTCGGAGCCGAGCGCTGCAGGAGCGATTGCTTATGGAGGTTTGGACAGCTTCGAGACCCGCTCATGGTATCGGAAACCGGTGTTCCTGCGATTCTGACAGGGAGTCTCACCGTATCGCTTCTGCAGACCGATAACTCTATACACCATCATCACCTTCACAGATACTGGTGCCGGCCTGTTTTGCAGGCCACAGAGTGTACCCAGGCGTGGAGGTCCGGTTCATCAATGAGTTCAGAGCAGGCGATAAGGAGATGCCCGCAGCATGGATTTTTCAGAGGAGATGCATGCAGCTGCGGGAGCAGGGGGAAGCTCGTTCTTGATGGTGTGAGGACCGAGAAGCTCGGGAGGCTGCTCGCAGGGGCTCTCCGTCACTTCCCCGATGACCTGGGGCTGGCGATGAGCCCGCAGGGCTGGGTGGAGATACCGGTGCTCGTGGATGCCATCCGGACCAGATACAGATGGGCAAACGGGAATGTCATAATGGCGCTCGTCAGATCCGATCCGAAGGGAAGGTATGAGATAAACGGCACACGAATCAGAGCCAGATACGGCCATTCTGTGGATGTTGATCTGGACTATCCGATAAACGAGCTGCCCACGCTCTACTACGGGACTGCGGAGGAGGAGGCAGAGCGTCTCCTGGAGGTCGGCCTGAAGTCGGCCACACAGCGGTATGTGCATCTCAGCACCACGCCTGACAAGGCATGGGAGGTCGGCACATTCAGGACGAGCAATCCAAAGGTAATCGTGGTGGACGCGGCAGGGGCTCAGCGTGAAGGGGTGAGGATGATGAAGGTGAGCGAGAGCATGGTCATCTCCGAGCCGATACCGCCGAGGTTCCTGAGCATGATGCCGGCGAAAGGTCAGAAATAAGACGAAGAAAGACGAAGAAAAAGACGCCGAGAACATCCGCGACCCGCATGCATGTGGGGATGGGCTGCACATCATTTGTATGATGCCGGTTAGATCTCCCTGACCTCTTCCGTTCCGCGCTCCTCGTCTATGGACTTCACGAGCTTACCGAGGAGCAGCGCGAAGAGTCCTGAGAGACCACCAGCTATGGCAGCCTCCACCTTTTTGTCCCTGGTCCTTCTTCCCATCAGCAGGCTTGTGAGTAACACGATCGCCATGGAGACGAGATACTCAGGGGCGTCTCTCATGAGATGCCCCACAGGATCATCGGACGCGTTGACTATGTCCCTGTGGAATACCCAGTGATCCACGAACTCATGAACGTGCGCCCCTGACGGCCCTCTGAACTGCCTGGTCGCTCCTGGGAGCATCTCCCCCATCAGAGTCTCCCTGAAGCACACGGGCAGCTCAGGGCAGCACTCCTTCGGGAGCGCATACTTCCTGTGGTACGGCATCCCCTCTATCCAGCTGCAGATATGCCTGCAGTGATGATCGCAGTCCATGTGCTCATATACGCGGTACGGTATTAAATCCCATCGCGTGAAATCCCGCGGCGCGGGGAATAAGTTGACTCCAGCCGCGAAGAGCTGTGAGCTTTGTCATTCAACAGCATGGGGCTTCCCCTTAAGGGGAAGGACTCCTGCGCTTCGACTTGCTCTGACTTCCTCGAAGCCCTTCGACAAAGTCTGAAGTTTCACAGATCAGGTTATCTCACAAACTCACGGAATTCCTGGGACGAGGCATGTTGCTGTTGGCCATCGCTTCCTGTGACATCGCTCAGCTTGGCCTGCGGCACCTGCACACAAGCAAATCAGATCAGGCAGATCTCGATTGCCTCGATCTTATCCTCTCCACGAACCGCTTTTTCTTCTCGATCGCGCGCTCTGCCGCTTCGTCCACGAGCGCACGCATCTCCCCGAAGTCCCTCGTCGCCTCCTCGCCGACGAACTTCTTTATGGGAGTGTATGCTGATTCCCTGAACCTTGGCGAGAAGTCCCTGATGCCATCTCTGGTATGAAGCTCCACGCCAGAGCCCCTCTCGACCCTTCCTATGACATCAGCTGCGACTCCGGCTCTCTCTATGATATCCAGTATCCCATCAGCCTCGCTCCTGGGGGCTATTATGAGAAGAGCATCTATCGATACTCCGAGATAGTCGATCTCGAGCCTCTCGAGCATATCCAGGACTCTCGGGTTGACAAGGGACCTCATCCGCTCCTCGAAGAAGACCAGCTTTACGCCGGCTGTGTGGGAGATCTCCTTTGCATCCCCCCTTATCCCCCCATTGGTCACATCAGTCATCGCATGTATCTCAGGGCCCTCATCGATCAGCGCACCAGCAGCCTCCAGGAACTTTATGTTGAGCGTCTCCTCCACAACCTCGTGAATGCCGTAGTAGAGAGCAGCAGCGCAGATCGTCCCTCCACCAGCTCCCTCTGTCATGATTATGACATCCCCAGGGGCTGCATCCTTTCTCGGAGTGATTCTATCCGCGATGCCAACCGCACCGACGCAGCCTGTCAGCCTGTCGCCTATGACCATGTCCCCGCCGATCCTGAGCGTGCTGCCTGTGATCAGCGGGACGTTCACAAGCTCTCCGACAGTGGCGATTCCGGCTATGTGGTCGAGCACCTTTGCGACATCCCCGTCGTCTGCGAGGTGAACATCTGAGAAGAGGGCGACAGGCCTCGCACCCATCACCAGGATATCGCGGAGCGCGGCCCTTGTAACATGGAAGCCGGCCAGAAACGGATAGTCGCTCAGCCTGGAGTGCATTCCATCAACAGTGACCACTAGGTATCTATCGCCAGCCTTCACAACACCCGAATCATCCAGCTCTGAGGAATCGACAACTGCGCCTGTTCTTCCGATTACCTCTGCTATCTTTGTGTGCATGTAGAAGTCGCCCAGGCCCCGCGATCCGACCCCGAACTCGCCCATGCTCACGCCGGAGCCCTGAAGCTCGAACACATCCCCCCTGGGATTGAGCGTTGCCCTGGCCTCCTGGAGCACGGCTCCTGCCAGCGCCTCGGCCCTGTCCCGTCTGATGCCCTTTATCTCGACGATGAGATCTGCGAGCTTATTTTTTATATCAGGATCGTTTCTCCTCAGCCCGAGCTTTGCATACCCCTCAAGATCCATACGATGGGCGCAGGTCATGATCCTGCACCGCTCACCTCCATTCCGGCTCCGGCGGCATATCTTAAGTATCTACCTGACCGCCGCCAGTGAGCCTGTGAAAGCATGGAGTTCCAGATTTGCATACCTCCTGTGCGGGATCGAAAACAGGTGAGGACGATCATGACAGAATCAACGAAGAATAAGTGGCGATAGCGCCGCCAACAGGGCTCGAACCTGTGACATTCTGGTATCTGCCGGATTAACAGCCAGACACTCTACCAGCTGAGTTATGGCGGCCCGCTCATCTCCGTATCCACATCATCCATTTAAGCTTTTTGGATGACGAAGGTCTAAAAATATGGCATCTGTTTGGTGTGAAATTGTAGAGCTTATGACATCTTTCACTTTTCAGCTTAACGCTTCAGGCAGAGAATGAGAAGTTCAGGAAGGCGAAGCCCGTCAGCTCACCAGTACATCTCAGCTCTGCTGATGCAGATCTGCCTGAGCTGATCCAGCGATCCCCTCACGGGCAGCGCGCGCAGGATCTCCTTTATGTACCGGGCCTTGGCGCGCATCACCCCTGCAGCGTCGAGAGCATCCAGCTCTGAGAGCAGGGCGGCTGTGGCCCCTCGAGCAGAGCTTATGGAGCTCTGAATGTCATTCCTCACATCATCTGGATCCGAGAACTTCACTGCCGTTCCCAGATCGATGATGGCATCTGAGAGCTGGACAAACCTCGAGCTGTCGCTGCTGCATGTGCCACCGTGCGTCTCCGCGTACCCGCACTCTGAGCATCTCTCATCCGCGTACTCATTGCAGAACGGGCACATCTCCGGCCTGAGGGGGAGGTAGGCAAGCTCCAGGAGCGCAAGCGCCCTGGCGAGCCTTTGGGATCCATCAGGGGATCTCAACAGGCCCTGCTCGACCTCCCCAAGCACCCGCAGGAACTCCTCTGCCCTCGACCTGATCGCGCCCTTCGCCCTGAGCAGGGATCTGTCGGATATCCGGCCTGCAGCCATCTCACAGGACGATCTCGTTTCTGGTTCTGGTGCAGTACGCCCTGAATTTATCGGAGGGCTTGTCCTGGAGGTAGACATAGTCGTACTTCATCTCGGATTTGTGCTCCTCGTACTCCTCACGCGCATCCTCGATGCAGTTCCTGCATGCGAAGAGTGGCACAGAGACGCAGAACGCTGTGTTCAGCCGGCCGTATCCCCTGGCAGCCTGTGTGGATATCGTTAGGTATCCGGGGCAATCTGTGCACATCCTCAGCGTCTCCTCCTGCCCCTCGGTTATCATGTCTGTATCATAGAAGATCCTCTTCCTCCGGGAGTAAAACCTGCCGTGCTCCTGCCTCGCCTTTTCCACAAGATCATCCCTGCTCTCCCATATAGTGAGGAGGTGGTTCACAGTGGCCTCTATTGATCTCCTCATCTCGGATGTCAGGACAAACCTCCCTGGAACATAGTCTGGCTCTCTGACGTTGGAGTAATCGAGCCCGGCCATCGCCTGTATGATTCCAGTGTTGACGTAGGGCAGCGCGCTCTCTATGGCATATCCGCCCTCGAGCACGGCCATGTCCGGAGCGAGCATCTCGTTCAGCCTCGCATAGCCCTGGGCTGTGAACCTCATGTTCGCGAGGGGATCTGTGTAGTGGTTGTCCTGGCCGGCTGAGTTGAAGACGAGCTGCGGATCGAACTCCTCCAGCACCGGCAGTACAAGATTCTCCAGGACATACAGTATCCCCTCATCAGTTGTTCCCGGGGGCAGCGGCACGTTCAGAGTTCTTCCGAGAGCCAGAGGCCCGCCCATCTCGCTGGTGAATCCCGAGCCGGGGTAGAGAGTCCTGCCGTCCTGGTGGAAGCTTATGAAGAGCACATCAGGATCATGCCAGAATATGTCCTGGGTTCCATCTCCGTGGTGCACATCCGTGTCGACTATGGCGATGCGCCTCACGCCGTACTTCCTGCGTATGTACTCGACCATTATGGCCTCGTTGTTGATGTTGCAGAACCCCCTGTTTCCGTGGACCACCCTCATCGAGTGATGTCCAGGAGGGCGCACAAGGGCGAAGCCGTTTCTTATCTCACCTCTCATCAGAGCATCCGCTAGGACGAGGGTGCTTCCCGCTGCTATCAGGTGCGCCTCGGTAACCTGTGACTCCACATCTGGAACGCAGAAGTGGACCCTGGCCACGTCCTTCAGCTCAGCGAGGCGCGGCCTGTACTCGACGATCTCGGGGAAGTCCATCAGTCCTTCTTCAAAGATCTGGTCTCTCGTGTAGAGAAGCCTCTCCTCCCGTTCGGGATGCGTGGGGGATATCGCCCAGTCGAATGCGGGGAAGAATATAAGGCCGGTCTTTCTCGCAGAGGAGGTCCTGGCAGGCCTCACGGGCGGCTCGATTCTCCTCTCGGTCGCACCGATTTTTGTGGCATCCGGTTTCGAGCGAACATCAGCTGCCATGCTCTCCCCTCCAGGATGTGATGATTCCTGCCGGGATCTCCATCCTGACATCGATAAGCTTTCCAACAGTCGACCAACCCCGGACCATATTGAAGACCTCACTCTCCACCACCTCCGCCTCGTCAGCGTAATCCTGGATCCCGAAGCGCTCTGCCCGCTCCCTCAGAAGCCGCCTTGCCATCTCCTGTGCCCCCTCCAGACTGAGGTTTCTGCCCTTCGCCTCGCCCAGCGTGCCGTCCTCCTCAACTGTGTACATGCCCCTCTCGGTATCTATCCTGAGGCTCAGCGTCATCGTGGGCCTGGCAACAGCAGCGCCTATCGCGTTGGCCACAGGCGCGTGCTCCGGGATGATTGCCACCGCGTTGAGCCTCTTCGCAACCAGCGGCACCAGCGGCGGTGAAGCTCCGCCAACTCCGACAACATTCTGCGGTCTGGCCTTTGTCTTCTGGAGCAGCTCCCAGATTCTGTATGCAGGCTCCTGCTCCCACTCGAGAAACATCATGTTCACGGTATCAACTATCCTATCGACAACAGTATCAACTATCATTCTGGCCGCATCCTCTGTGCTGCATCCGAGGGCCCTGGCTATGATGCCAATTCCCTTCCTCGCGAGGGCCATGTCCCCCAGGTTTGTTAGTCCGAGAACCATGAGGGCATCTGTCGGCGTCGGCTCCGGCCCGCCCAGTGCGAATGCAGGCCCCGCTCTATCTGGACCCACAGTGATCTTTCCGTTTGATACTCTGACCACGCTGTCCCCGCCGATGCCCATCGAACGAACTGCGAAGGCTCTGACATGCGTCAACATATCCTCTATCTTCGCGCCCTTCGATGATAGAAGCGGTTTTCCGGAGAGTATCAGCGCGAGATCGGTTGTCGTGCCGCCTATGTCTATGACAACCGAGGTCTGCCCCTCTGGGGTCAGGGCCATGACCCCCATGACGCTCGCAGCCGGCCCTGAGAATATCGTCTCAACAGGCCTGTCCAGCGATTTTTCCAGCGGGAGCGTTCCGCCATCTGCTTTGAGAATGTATATCGGGGCCTTTATTCCGCGCTCACGCATGGCCCGCTCCGCCTGCTCCGCGAACCGCCTGTAATGGTCGCGTGTCGCGAGCGTCAACAGAGTCGTGGCAGCTCTTCTCGGGAAGTTCAGCCGGCCGGAGACCCTGTGCCCCATCTCAACCTCGATCGCTGGGGCGGCCTTCGAGAATATCTCCCTGATGTGCATCTCATGATCGTGGTTCCTCTGGCAGAACTTTCCCACGACTGCGACCTTTCTGTACCCCTGGTCGGCGAGGCTCTGGGCAGCAGCCTTTATCTGATCGTCCCTGAGCGGCGCGATCTCTCTTCCTCTGTAATCTATCGCGCCCTCAAGGATCACAGGCTCGGTCCTGAACCTGTAATCCCTCGGATTGACTCCAGGCCCGGGTATCAGAACCAGGCCGACCCTGTCCGCCTTTCCCTCTGCGATGAGGTTTGTGATCAGCGTGGTGCTGAGCACCACCCTCTCGATCCTCTCAACGTCTATACCCTCTATGAGCCTGTCCATTGTTCTGAGCAGGCTGCCGAGGATCTCCTGATGGTCAGTCGGGCCGATGGCGGTCTTCACAACCTTATTGCCGTCCACCAGCGCCGCGTTGGTTGTTGTTCCACCGACGTCTATTCCTACAAACATCGTATCGCCTTTTTCCACGGCCCGCTAACGCGTTTGATGTATATCGGCCTTTTGGTGAGCGCACCACCGGCAGATCCAGCAGGGCGTGTTCAAATACCAGCATCCGCTCCGAAGCAGTTGATAAACCCCGACACATCGCACGCTTGAGCATCCTAAACCATCAGGATTCCGCATGATCGTATAGAAACCTCTGCCGGTGGGGAGGCAGCGTGAACCCTCAGGAAATGGGTTCAAAGCCCACAGCTCAACATCCCTCCAATGCGCCCGACCAGCAACTATATTGAGCTTCATGGAGCACGATCTATGGATGTCGGACACTCTCATCACATTTCGAAATTTCGAGCTACCGCGATTTGAGGTCGTGGAGAGGAAGTGTACAGGCCATCCGGATACACTTGCGGACGGGATCTCGGAGTCGATATCCAGGGAGCTCTGCAGGATCTACATGGAGGAGTTTGGAGAGATCATGCACCACAACGTGGACAAGGTTCTCATCATAGGCGGAAGGGCAGAGCCACGGTTCGGAGGCGGCCGGGTACTCGAGCCGCCTGCCATCGTTGTAGGCGGAAGGGCGACATCTGTGAGATCCTCCATGAGTGAGGTCATAAGAGACGCTGCAACCTCATATCTGAGAGGGGCTGTAAGAAACCTGAACGAGTTCGTGGTGGAGCCCAGGACGCGGGAGGGGGCTCCGGAGCTGAGGAGCCTCATCGGTAGAGGCGCCAATGATACATCCATAGGGTCTGGCTTTGCGCCTCTGCGACCTCTCGAATCTATGGTCCTGGAGATCGACAGCATGATCGAGGGGATGAAGGGGGTCGGCGAGGACAGGAAGATCATGGCAGTCAGGTTTGATGACAGGGTGAGGGTGGTCGTGGCCGCAGCAGCCATCTCAAGGTACATCTTCTCCATGGATGATTACATCGAGATGAAATCCCGCATAAGGGAGACGATCCAGAGCGCCTACGATGTGGAGGTCGATGTCAACGCTGCGGATCACGATTCCAGCATCTTCCTCACCGTGACGGGGACATCAGCCGAGATGGGGGATGATGGCGCCACGGGAAGGGGCAACCGCGCGAACGGGCTGATCACCCCAATGAGACCCATGACCATGGAGGCGGTCGCGGGCAAGAACCCGGTGAACCATGTCGGCAAGATATACAACGTGATAGCGCAGCGTGCAGCCGAGGAGATCTCGGGGCTTGACGGGGTACACGAGGTATACGTCACACTGGTGAGCAGGATCGGCTCTCCTCTCGATAAGCCACTCATGAAGGCCCTGAGCATCGCCGGCTCGGAGAGAGCAGCATATGAGGCTGAGTCGATACTGGATGACTGGCTGGGGAGGGCGGACAGGCTTGTCGATGAGTTCGTATCCGGCAGGATCAGGATATTTTGATCTAAGATAGCAGGGCGCAAACTCTGGCATTCAGGCCGGAGAGGAGGTCAAGCATTTTGAGCACCCCGCTAGATGCAGCCGGATACCGGACGAAGGGCCGGACCGGCGCACAACGGCCCAGATGTATAAAAATAATTGATCGTTTATTCTGCATCTGAGTGGGCATAGTTTGCATTTGCCTCAGGATTCTCTACGAAAGCTTTTAAACTAGATAAAATAAAATCGACTACTTCTTTCGCCTTGCCGACTGTGTTCACGTCCAGCTCCGCAACCAGGGTCTTTTTGCCTGATTCTCTGAATATGCCGTATGATAACAGCTGTTTTCGTAAATCCTTTGCAACCTCATCAGATAACCGCAGCTGAGCGAAATAAAAACTAAGCTCGCCAGTGGGCTTGCAGTAGAGAAAACTGGCATGTGCGTCTTCTGATGGCAGATACATCCGAACCGAATAGCTCTTAGTACCCCAGTATATCGAGAATCCATTCCTTTCAGCTTCATCCAGGATATACTGGAAGAACGATCTCAATTCAGGCACACATTTATTCATGAAATCAATAGGTGTAAGATTTGTAAACTTCTTTTTCTTTTGAGCCTCTTGTATCCGCTCTCGGGCAATATCCTCATTAATCACCACGGTCCGGAGCAGCAGCTCATCACCGCCTTTGGTCTTGACATAACTGAGTACCACAGCGTTGATATTGACATCATGATGCTCTGAGAGCCATTTGATCATTCTTTTGAGCGAGTCCTCTATCGAGAATCCAACCAGGACGATCCTCTGTGTGCTATTCAGGTTAATGCTATCCAGATCGACATCCGGAAACGCTTCACTGAAAGCATCTTCAAGCTCTTTAGACCTGTAATTCGAGCAGATGTCATTTAATTTATCCACAGACCAGCCTGCCACACTTGCTGCGTAATCAATTGCCTGCGCTAGTGCTTCACGTGGTAAGGCATCACGCTTCAGCTCTATGATAACGGTGTTTCCATATATGTCGATGCCCAGAAGATCAACGGTACCAGAATCTGTATTTACCTGTCTGCCGATGACCATGATGTCTGGTCCAACTATTTCCGGATTGGATGCGATCCAGGACTCGAGATCATCTGGCTCGGTGTGCCCTTCCTTGCTCAGATTGGTCGCGATGGGTATCAATTTGCCGTCAAGTATCTGCCAGGTCTTGATCTCAGTGCTCATAACCGATTCTCCGCGAGTCAGAAACACAATTATCTCTTGTAAAGTATTACGTGACACTGGTTCCTTCTGTATAAATAAACGTCGCTCGATGTTTGTATATTTCTATTTAAAATTTATATTTTCCGGCTGCATATTGCCGATTTACTTCCCAAATTAGCAATGTCAAGATGCAACGCTGTACAGAACGCTCCTATCGGCAGCTTCGCAGGTGCATTGGCCCTGCTACGCACTCGTGGTGAGCAGATGAATGCTACCAGCAACTGACCTGTGAATTCCAAGTTGCTCAACAAATGAGAGACTGCACCCGAGTTTAGAGAAGGCTCATTGACTGGCGTTTACCAGCTCCTCATAGCCGATGTAGCTCATGAGAGCTTCCTTCTTGTCGCCTATCAGCTCCCTCTCCCTGTTCAGAATATCGCGAACAAGCGGAACTATGGGTTCATCTCCGTCCCAGTTCTTCAGGAGTATCTCATCGGATCCCGTGGCTGTGCGCACCTGATCAGCAACCATGGCGCACAGGAATATGTCATCCACATAGCCCTCTGCACCGTGCGATTCTTCAGGAATGATATCTGATGGCAGGATGAAATATGCTATCGCCGCTATGACCAGCTTCCACATGCACCTGGGCAGCTCCGGATCACCGAGCATGCGGCTCATGAGCCTGTAAAACGCAGGGGCGTATCTCACGAGATCGCTGTGCTCTCCCTCATACCCCTCTATGTCCTTCTCGAGTATCTTGTCGAATCTATCCAAGGAGTGCCCTCCTTGAAGGCCCTTGATGGGAATTATTACCGGTGATAATTAACCTTTCCGCCGCGTGTCTCAAGGCGGTTTGATGATGCCCACATGCAATCGCGAAAGGTTTTTAATTCAGGCCATGGCTACCTCGGTGACCATGGGAAAAACAGGAAGTGTAGTCTGGCAGAAGATAAAGGGCCGAAAGGGACAGGTCCGCATGGTACCGAGCTCAGAAGTATCCTACAAGAAGCCGGGACCCCTTCACAAGTACACATCCAGCGGTTCCAGGCGCAGATGGATGAAGAGGTCTGAGAAGGCTGCAGCCACCAGGTAAACCCCAACTTGTTCTGGTTCGGTATGGAGAGGTCGCTCTCAAGGACAGCTGGACCAGGTCGAGCTGGGAGAGGCTCCTGAGAGCGAACATATCCCATGATCTTCGCGCGGCCTGTATAGATTTCAGGATGACTGGAGAGGGCGGAAGGATATACGTCCACACCGCAGATGAGAGAGCGCCCTCCACGATCTCCAGGGTTTTTGGCGTTGTTTCGGTCAGCCCCGCCTACAGCGTGCATCCCCGGATAACTGATATCTCCGAGCTTGCGGTGAGCATCGCCCTGATGCGCTCGCCGAAGAGCTTTGCAATAAGATCGAGGCGTGCCGGAGGCGAGATATCCAGCGAGAGGATAGCTGTGGAGGTCGGAGCTGCGGTCCAGCGCGCCACGGGGGCGGATGTCGATCTCGATAATCCAGAGCTGGAGATATTCGTCGAGGCCCGCCCGGAGAGGGCGCTGGTCTTCACCGAGATCATGCGGGGCGTTGGGGGTCTCCCTCTAGGCTCTCAGTCCAGGATGCTCGCGCTGATCTCCGGCGGCATTGACTCTCCTGTGGCGGCATGGCTTATCATGCGTCGCGGATCTCCTGTGTCGCTGCTCCACTTCGATGCCTCGCCATACGCTGACTCCAGGGAGCAGGTGATCAGACAGGCCGAGATACTTCAGAGCTGGATGTCAGGAAGGCGGCTCGATCTGGTCATAGTACGTAACGCACGTGCGATCGATGTGATATCATCCAGATACCCCAGGGAGACCTGCGTTCTATGCAGACGGCTGATGTACCATGTCTCCTCTGTCGTGATGAAGCGGATGAGAGCGAAGGGCATCGTGACCGGATACTCCCTCGGGCAGGTGGCATCCCAGACCCCTGAGAACATCATGGCAGAGCAGGTCGGGATCGAGGCGCCCGTATACCATCCACTGATCGCGATGGACAAGACCGAGATCATGGATCTGGCACGCAGGATCGGCACGTACGATGTATCCACAGGATCTAAGCAGTGCCGGGCTGCGCCGAGGAAGCCTGTGACCAAGGCGAAGCTCGACGAGATCCTGAGAATCGAGGGTGAGCTGGCTCTGAGGGAGCTCGCAATGGAGCTCGCGGATGAAATGGAGGTCGTGAGAGTAAGGAAGCAGGAAGTGTCACATGAAGATGCGGATTGACAGCTGCTTGCGTGGACGTATGCATGTGACCCTGCAGGAGTCACGAAGCGCTGCAATTATGAGCATCGGTTTCTGTATTCAGTGACCTCCTCTCCAGCCTGAAGACCGGAGCCTGCACCCTGTTACGCTCTGTCATTCGAGACCACGACCCAAGCCGGTTGCTCTTGATCCCCTCCCACATTCTGCTCTGACTGCTCAACCAAATGAGCATGTTGACAATGGACGTGCCTGTTGATCTCTCGATGCCTCATCCAGGTGAATTGGCGGGGTAGTGAGAATGACGAAAAAGGATGCTTCACAGATCACGAAAATCCAGCTCTACGGTAATTCGCAGAGATGAGCCTTCTCGATATCTGTACAGTAGCATTTAGATGAATCGTCTATATGTACATGTATCTGCAACCTGGCGGGACGGCTCACTGAATCGAAGAGCTTCAAGCATGCAGGAGCCAGTGGTGGTATGGATATAAACAAAACCAGCAGCGTTTACCTTGCCATGATGTATGTTTACATAAAGTCCTATGAGGAGGCCATAAGCGACTTCGAGACCGCTGTCAAGGATACAGGGTTCGCGGATCTTGCGATAGAGGCGGTCAGGGAGAAGTTCCGGGAGAGGATAGACAGGGTCTCGAGAGAGCTGGATATGCTCTCCTCAAGCAGCTGATCTCTTCATTCCAGCTATTTTAATTATTGATCGTGTCTGAAGCATGTGCTTTTGAGCATTGTGTGCCCTGGCACGTGGGGCTTCCTGCAGGGCTGTAAGTTGCGGGTGACCTCCTCTCCGGCCTGAAGACCGGAGCCTGCGCCCTGCTGCTCTATATCCATCAGTACAATAACTGGAGAGGAGATGTGGGGAGAAGGAAGGCACCAGGAGGGGCAGTGTTTCGAATTCTACCAGATCTCACCTGAAGAGATCTGTTTTGTGGAGGCCGGAGAAGCAGACCCTCTCGCATCTTCCGCACCCAACGCATCCCGGCATTCCAGCGCGCGAGAGCATGTACTCCAGCTTCTCCATGTACCATGAGAGGAGCCTTTCCTCAGGTCTGGCCTTAGGGTTTGCACCGGATGCCATTCTGTGGAATCCGGAGAGTATGCAGGAGTCAGCGCATCTGATTCTCTCACCGTCTGGCAGGCCGAGATCTGCGATCGTAAAGCAGTGGCACGTGGGGCATACAAAGCTGCATCCGCCGCAGGAGATGCATTCCCTCGACATGGATCTCCAGTCGATCTCCCTGAGCTTGGATCGCATGCGCTCCTGAGAGAGCCAGGGCCTGGCGCTCAGGATCCTCTCACGGCTTTCTCTCATCAGCGCCCTCTTTTCCGCATCATCGCCCCTCTCGAGAAGCTCCTCTGAGAGCCGCGCGAGCATGATGCCATCCGGAGACCCGGTCTCCAGGAGGTAGCGTTCTCCCAGATCAGTGAGAAGGAGATCGAAGCCCTCATGCGCCTCAGGTCCAGATCCCATCTGGGCGCAGAAGCAGCTCTCGGACGGCTCAGTGCAGCTCAGAGCGACTATAGCAGTCGATCTTCTGCGTTTTGAGTACAGCTCGTCAGCAGGCTCGGAGAGCATTATTCTGTCAAGCAGGGAGAGTGCACGGAGATCGCATGGTCTCACGCCGACGATCAGCCTCTCTTTGACCTGAGGAACCTGAAATGTGTAAAGGCCGCTCTCCTGGAGGTATGTGAAGAGCGTCTCACGCGGCGGGAGAAACAGCCGTGTTGGCGGTAAGAGCGGATTCGGGGCGCCGAGCGCCAGATCCTCTCCCCTCCACGAGACCAGCTGCGGCTCCCCATTCACGAGAACAGGTGCGATGATCTCGAAGTATGCGCTGGCCCTTCTGAGCAGCTCAGGGAGGTCGTTCTTTTCGAGGAAGAACATCATGCCCCCTCCCTCCTGATGCTGACGGATGTGATCTTGAGAGATGGAATCTTCGAGTGCGGATCGAGCTGCCATCCTGTGAGCATATTCGCAGGCGACTCCCTGAAGTGGAAGGGCATGAAAAGGGTTCCACTGCTGACGCTATCGCTCAGTCTCGCCCTCGCCCTTATGGTTCCGCTCTCCGACTCCAGGATCACGCCGGTCCCGTTTCTTATTCCAAGAGACGCAGCATCTTTTGGATTTACATCAACAAAAGCCTCAGGCACCTCGCGCTCCAGTATGCACACCCTTCTGGTCATGCTCCCTGTGTGGAAGTGGTACTGGCTCCTGCCTATGATGAGCGTGAACCTACCATCCCCACACTCATGTTGATCAACATGCCTGAAGAGAGCGCGCCCGCGCGGAAAACCGTCCCTGTAAAGCACGGGCGTTCCAGGATGCTCCTGTGTCGGGCATGGCCAGTGGATGCCACCGCGCTCCAGCCGCTCGTGGGATATGCCGCCGTAGCTTGGAGTCAGTGCCGCTATCTCTCTCATAACAGCAGCGGAGGAATCATAACCTGCGGAGATACCGAAGATCTCGAGAAGCTTCGCTGCCACGACCCACTCGGGCAGCGCGTTCCCTGGAGGATCGATCGCCTTTCTGATGAGCTGTACCTTTCTCTCTGTTGATGTCACCGTCCCGTACTTCTCCGCAAACGATGCAATGGGGAGGACAACATCTGCCATCCTGGTCGTCTCTGTTGGGAATATGTCCGCAACCACCAGGAGATCGAGAGACTCCAGCGCACTCCTGATCCTCGAGCTGTCCGGGTAGCTGAGAGCCGGGTTCTCTCCAGAGATGTACATCCCCCTGATCTCAGATCCAGCGGAGCTCATGATCTCGATCGCTGTCCTGCCCTGAGATGCCGGAAGCTCCACATTCCATGAATCCTCGAACTTCTCTCTGAATTCAGAGACCTTCTGGTAACCTGTGTAGTAATCGGGAAGCGCGCCCATATCGCACGCGCCCTGCACGTTCTGGTGGCCTCGAAGCGGATATATGCCGGAGCCGTCTCTGCCAAGATTTCCGGTCGCGAGCGCAAGGTTGACGATCGCCTGAACGTTGTCTGTGCCGTGCGCGTGCTGGGTTATGCCCATAGCGTACACGATCGCAGCATCGCCTGCAGATCCATACATCACAGCTGCATCGTGTATGAGCTCTGCCGGCACACCGCATATCCGCTCCGCAGCCTCAGGCGTGTATTCTGCAACGCGATCATGCACTTCATCGAACCCATCCGTCCTGGAGCGTATGAACTCCTCGTCTATCATCCCCTCACGAATCACCACGTTCAGGATCGCGTTCAAAAGAGCAATATCTGTGCCAGGCCTCATCTGGAGGTGCAGATCTGCGATCTCCGCTATCTGTGTCCTCCTCGGATCCATCACTATGATCTTGGCACCGTTTCTCCTGGCCTCCATGACATAAAAGGAGACCACAGGATGCTGCTCTGTGGTGTTCGATCCGATAATCATTATCAGATCAGAGTGGAGAAGGCTCTCGATCGGGTTCGTCATCGATCCGCTGCCGAGAGATGAGCCGAGCGCGAAGAGCGTGGGCGCGTGGCAGAGCCGCGCGACGTTGTCGATGTTGTTGGTCCCGAGTGCTGCGCGGCAGAGCTTCATGAGGAGATAGTTCTCCTCATTCGTCGCCTTCGCAGATGTGAGAACCGCGAGCGCATCCGGTCCTGAATCTCTCTTTATATCAGCGAACGATTTTGCTATGAATGAGAGGACCTCGCTCCAGGATGTTTGAACATAGCGATCCCCCCTTCGCATCAGCGGCTCCCTGAGCCTGTCCGGATGGTTCGCGAAGCCATGGAGGAGCCAGCCCTTTGCGCAGAGCCTCCCTCTGGCTGGTGGTTTCATGGAAGGGGTGACAGCGATTATTTTGCTGTCCTCCACATGCAGATAAAGGCCACAGCCGCAGCCGCAGTAGACGCAGGTAGTCTCGATCGCATCCAAAACCATCACCATGTACGCACGGACATCTCAGCTGGAGTGTGAAAGATTCCACTCACCTGTAACACCGACCGTTTGTATTACCGTTCGTTTGAATTTGCACAAGCCTGTGCCAGTTCCGCCTCTCCCACAGCCGCTGGGATAGATCCTCCTCATCAACCATCTGCCTCATCCTGTTTGTGAGCATCCTCCAATTAACAAGGTGCCCATCGAAGTCCGGCCCGTCCACGCATGCGAACCTGGTTTCTCCTCCCACCTCAACCCTGCATGCCCCGCACATCCCTGTTCCGTCGACCATGAGAGGCGTGAGGCTGACCACTGTCTTCACGCCAAAAGGCCTCGACGCATCTGAGACGACCATCATCATGAAGGGGCAGCCGTGAACGAAGATCCTGTCCACACTCTTGCCCTCTGAAAGATACCTTGATATGAACTCGTTCGCCCAGCCGGGCTCGCTGCAGCTCCCATCGCCCAGAACAATATGCAGCTCGTCGCTCATACCCCTTAGAATCTCCTCCCAGAAGATGAAGCTCCTCCCGCGCCCCTCCACCACGGTCACAACATGGTTACCTCTTTCCTTCAGGGCTTTGATAAGGGGAATGGTCGGCCCTATCCCGAAGCATCCGCATGCGCATACCACCCTGCCGAAGTGAGAGATCTCAGTCGGCTCGCCCAGGGGGCCTGCCAGATTGAGCACGTGCTCATCCACCTTCAGGGATGCGAGCTTCATCGTGCTCGTGCCGAGAACATAAAATACAACATCAACTGTGCCATTTTCCGGATCCCACCCGGCCAGGCTGAGTGGCAGCCTCTCGCCCCTCTCATCCACCCTGATTATGAGAAACTGCCCCGGACGGGCAGCCTCGGCGATCCGCGGCGCCTCGAAGCGCATGTGGATTATGTTGGGCGCAAGAACCTCCTTCTCACATATTCTGTACATGCTGCGACCCCTGGATCTTTTTTATGCGAACCGCGCAGAACTTGAGCTCAGGTATCTTTGCCACAGGGTCTAGGAACCTGGATGTTAATACATTTGTTGGGGTCTCAGAGAAGTGGAACGTCATGAATACCGTCCCTCTTGGAGACCTTTCTGTGAGCCTGGCCCTCGCCATGACAGATCCACGCCTGGATGTGATCTCCACAAGATCTCCATCTTTCAATCCCATCTTCGCTCCATCCTCCGGGTTCATCTCGACGACCTCCTCGCCGCGAAGGTACTCCAGATCGTGGACCCTTCTGGTCATAGTGCCTGTGTGGTAGTGATAGAGGATCCTCCCTGTGAGGAGGACCATCGGATACTCGCTGTCCGGGAGTTCCTCGGGAGGCCTGTATCTGAGGACTCTGAATCTGCCCCTGCCGTTTGCAAAGCCATCCCTGTGGAGATACGGTGTACCGGGGTGATCTGGATCCGTACACGGCCACTGTATTCCTCTGCTCTCAAGCCTCTCATGGGATATGCCTCCGTATATCCTCGCTACCCTGGAGATCTCGCGCATTATATCCGCTGTGGAGCTGAACGAGAATCCCTTTCTGTACCCCATTCTGAGCGCAAGCTCCTGGATAATCCACCAGTCAGGCCTCGCATCCCCTGGCGGATCCAGGATCCTGCGAACCATCTGGACCCTTCGCTCTGTGGATGTGAACGTCCCGTCCTTCTCCAGTGAGCATGCAGCCGGAAGAACGACATCCGCGAGCTGTGCTGTCTCCGTCAGGAATATGTCCTGCACTACAAGAAAATCCAGACCCTTCAGCGCCTCGATGACGTGCCCTGCGTCCGGCTCGCTGAGCACCGGGTTCTCTCCCATGATGTACATCGCTTTTATTCTGCCGCTTCTCGCCGCATCGAACATCTCAACGAGTGTCAGACCAGGGCGCTCAGGTATCCTCATACCCCAGATGCCCTCGATCATGGCCCTGGCCTCGGCGCTCATCACATTCTGATATCCGGGCAGCATTTTTGGAAGCGCCCCCATATCGCATGCGCCCTGGACATTGTTCTGCCCCCGGAGCGGGTTTATCCCACCTCCGGGCACGCCTATGTTTCCTGTCATCATCGCCAGATTCGCGAGTGCGAGGACGTTATCCGTTCCGCAGACGTGCTGCGTGATGCCCATCGAATATACAATAGATGATGGTTTGCTGCTTGCGTATAGCAGCGCAGCCTCTCTGATGAGCGATTCATCGACGCCTGTGATTCTTGATACTACATCCATCTGAAGCTCATCGAGTGATCTGGAGAAATCCTCAAAGCCCTCGGTGCGCTCCCTGATGAATCTCATGTCCGCAAGCCCGGCATCCTTTATCGATTTGCACATCCCCAGAATTAGAGGCAGATCCGTTCCCGGACGGTTGCGAAGCCAGATGTCTGCGATATCGCACAGCTCGATCCGGCGCGGGTTGACCACGATGATCCTGGCACCCCTCCGCTTCGCCTCCTTTATCCTGAGGCCTATCACCGGATGCTGCTCTGTGGTGTTCGATCCTATAACAAATATGCATCCAGCTCTCCTGATATCATCTATGGAGTTGGTCATCGCTCCGCTGCCTATCGCAGCTGATAGCCCTGAGATCGTCGAGGCGTGGCAGAGCCTTGCGCAATTGTCTATGTTGTTCGTGCCCATTACGACCCTTGCAAACTTCTGAGCCAAATACACCTCCTCGTTGGTGCACTTCGCTGATGCAACCATCCCGAACTCATCGCCTCTGAAGGATCTGAGGCGCTCTGCGATCAGATCCAGCGCCTCATCCCAGGTGGCGCTCACGAGCACGCTGTTTTTCCTGATCATCGGGGTTCTGAGACGGTCCGGGCTCTCTGCGAACTCCAGCCCGAACCTGCCCTTCACGCAGAGCTGACCCTCATTTGCTCCGTCCCTGTGTCCCCTGACCCTCACGATGTGGTTGTTTCTCGCACCGACCTCCATCTGGCATCCGACACCACAGAACGGACAGGTCGTCACCGCGCTCCTCTCAGCACGCTCCCACTTCTCAATTCTCGCGTGGAGAGCGCCAGTCGGGCAGGCATCGACACATGCCCCGCAGAACTTGCAGTTGCTCTCGATCAGCGACTCAGGGCCGATCCGGCTGCCTCTGTGATAGTCCGCGATCATGCGCAGAACACCCTCGCCCCTGAGCTCGGAGCATATCCTGGCGCATCTGCCGCACATTATGCAGAGATTGTAATCCCGGTCGAAGAAGGGCTCCCTGAGCACTGGCAATCCCTTGTATGAGACAGGGTATCTGATTCTCTCAAGACCGAGATGCTCTGCAGCCCTCTGGATCTCGCACTCCCCGTCCTTCGGGCAGTACTTGCATCCCACGGTGGCGGGAAACTTGCGCATGCACTCCTTGAGCTCAGAGCATTCACGTTTGCGCTCGCAGATCAGGCAGCTCACAGGGTGACTGGTGATCGCAAGCAGGAGCTCCAGCGTGTTCCTCCTCATCTCCCGTATCTTAGAGGTATCGGTGCGGACTACCATCCCGTTCTCCGCACACGTTGTGCAGGACGTCGGATATGTCTCCCATCCCGCGATCTCGACTATGCAGAGCTTGCAGATGCCTATCGGCTTCAGATCCGGGTGATCGCAGAGCGCCGGGATGTAGATTCCGGCCTTCCGTGCTGCATTCAGGATCGTTGTCCCTCTGGGGACCCTCACCTCAATACCGTCGATCGTAAGGCATATCTCGTCCATGTCAATACCGCTCGCGAGATCAATCGCCGCGGGTTTGGGCTGATTGTATTAGAATATTGCCGGTGAGCTGCTACGAAGAGACGGCCCTCTACTTCACCAAAACCGTGCTCTACGCTGAAACTCTCATGCGCCTGGAAACTTCAGGTCATGCAGGCGTGCCGCATGTGCAATCGGTTAAGCCCACCAATCATCAGTGAATCGAGTCTGCTTACATGGAGTGCATCACACGAGCTGATAACAAACAGAGGCGCTGCACATATCGCATTGCTGCTGCAGCCTTGTGTCCTCATCAACTGCGGCGCGGATCATCTGCTTCGAGCGGCGTTATCGCACATCCAGTTTACTATAACTATGCAGTGGTCTGCGTGCAGGCTAAGCGGGCCTATGCTTACAGTCTCAACTCCCATTGATTCCAGGAGGCGCTCCTCATCCTCTGTCATGCCTGTGTGGTCCCCGAGTATGAATGCGCCATCTGAAACTGATTCGCTGAGAGGAGCACCATCCTCTTTTAGGTAGTACAGCCTCTGACCCTCTTCCATCAGGGACTCGAGCAGTGATCTGAGATCCCCCTTCCTGATGAAAATGCCGGGCGTGGACTCCCTCCACGAGGGACCAACATCGATGGAGAGTGCCCGCTTTATCAGGGCAGCCGTGCTCCTCTCGTCCGGGTTCAGGTGGCGAAGCCTGTCCCCATCAAAGCGGAGTATCTTTGGCTCAGGTCCGCCCATGAGGAGGAGGTGGCACCGGACATCTCTTCTTATTCCGTGAGACAGCATGAATGCCGAGTTGATGCATCTGCAAAGCACATCGATTCTCCCTGAGGTTCCGGGGAGATCCTCCAGGGAGAAGTCCGGCGTGGTCTTCGCGATGTGACCCACAATCACAAAGTCGCGCATGATTGTACCCTCGCATCCATGGTATTCAAACTATGCAGGAGCTCCGCAGGGTTCAGCATGTGCAACTCATCAGGTTCTCTCATATCGAAGGCCCTTCAGAAACACCGGATGCTCACAGTGTGTGTATGCATCAGAACAATAGTGATCATCGCAAGCAATAAATCGATCTCATGAGAGAATCGCAGATATGAGGCAGCTCCAGCCCGCTGCAGTTCTTGTGGTCGTAATTCTGATGGGCTGTGTCACATCCGCGCCGGATGAGTTCCGAGGGACAGTCATCAAGGTGGTTGACGGCGATACTTTCGATGTTGATGGCCTTGGCAGGGTGCGGCTTGCAGACGTCGACTGCCCTGAGATGGATACAGAGGCTGGAAGAGCTGCCGCGAACTACACGATCTCCTGGCTCTTCGGGCGCACCGTCTGGCTGGACATAGACGACCTGAGAGGGAGAGATGATTACGGGAGATGGATCTGCGTTGTTTATCTCGATGATAATGGCTCGCCGAATCAGGAGATGAACTTCAACCGGATGATCGTTGACAGCGGCCACGCTGTTGTTAGGGACTTCAAGGACAACGAGTTCAACCCAGCCGAGTGGTGGAACCTCAGCTCTATCCAGCCGGTCGGTGGATGCGCGTACGTCGGCTCGGTGAAATCCAGCAAGTACCATTACCCTGACTGCGAGTGGGCGCGGAAGATCTCCCCGAGTAACCTCATATGCTTCTCCAGCCCATCCGAGGCGCGCTCGAAGGGATACACACCCTGCCGCGTCTGCAAACCTCCTTGATACCGGAGCGTGGGCATCGCGCAGGGTTTTAGCTTCACAACGTATGCGGCACGATTTTAGTTTTAATAATAACATTTATTGTTATTATTAACCAAAAGATTCATATCAAAGCATCTGCAACAGTTACAGAGGGGGTGAGAAGACATGGACGGCGCGACAAAACCCAAGAGAGTTGTCGTCTCCGATGACGCTGTGCCTTTTGTTGCAAGAGGCGGGCGTGTGTTCTCGAAGCTCGTGCTCAGGGCAGATCCTGACGTGAGCCCGGGAGATGAGGTGCTGGTGCTCGACAGGAACGACAGAGTGATAACTGTGGCAAAAGCATATTAGCATACATCATTCAGAACAGCGGCGCCGATGGCGTCCTGGCTGTTCTGATTTCCTTTTGGCTGTGGATCTCGTTGAACATACTGTCGCAGTGAGTTGAACTGGCTGATGATCCATGGGCCGCATGCCTCTGAACCAGGCTCATCCAGTGATTCGGCGGACCGATCTTGGAGAAGGAGACGGAGTCTATTGCAATTGATCGAAGTTACCAGAGTTTGCTATCTGACGATTCGACCGGATGAGCCCTGAACTATGCACGCCATCAATTCAGGCTGTGCACGTCGGAATCTATGCACGCAAAAAATATTGCCCTGGATCAGGGCTTGCTGTCGATGATGCTGCCTGAGCCGTCCCTGAGCGTGGCTTTGTCACCATCGTTGTTCCAGACTGGGACGCTCCTCCCCCAGTAGAGATCCTCCTGGGTATCATTGCCAGCGCCTGTGTGAACCTTCACCCTGGCGCCAGATCGGAGCATGAATCCATCGGGAAACACATATGTGTGCTCCTGCTCATCGGATATGCTCCATCCGGTGAGATCCACATCGATTCTCCCGATGTTCTCGATCTCCACCCACTCATCATTGAGGTTCGCCCTCTCCGGGCTCGGCGCCACGAAGCTGACGTTTGATATCCTTATGGGGGCTTTCTCAGAGCTCGATACATTTCCATCCCCGTATGCAGGGGATGCCATGAGGACCAGCAGGATGGCCAGTCCCAAGCACGTTTTTGTGATCCACACCATACTTCCCCACCTCTCCTTGAGAGGTTACTACTACGATTAGCTGCATAGATTTAAACTTTTCCAAGTAATTTTTGATTTTTGAGATTATAATCATGTTTATACCATCTTATTGAGAATATTTTTGATATAATCTTCACAATAATTAGAAGAATTTAATTGAAATGTTTCATTCAGCAGAGGAGCGCAACAGAGAAATCCCATGATGGAACCAGATCTGATGAGGTGTCTTTATGGATTATGCTGAGATGTCAGATACTCTGAAGAGCACGCTCGGCCTCGATAGCGAGCCTGTCGGTGTGGTTCTATTCAAGAGCGAGGAGGACATACCAAAGGATCTGAAGGAGATTGATAAACCCATGCCCTACTGCGGGATGGTCCAGCGCGCCCGAAGGGGAGAGGTGCTCTTCGCCCGCCTGGATAAGCACGATTGCAAGGGAGGTGCTTCCGGAATAGGGCTGGTGGAGTGTCCCGAGAACATATCTTCAGGAAAGCTCTACTTTTCAAAGCTCAACAAGAGCGCCACACAGACCGTGGGCCAGCGGATCGCCTCGAGCATGCCCAGGCTGCCAGCAGGCAGCACAGTTGCGACTCTCGTCGCGCCTCTATCAAAACTTAAGACGGATCCTGACGTGGTCATCCTCGTCGGAAATGCACTGCAGGCCCGCCGCATAGTTCAGGCTGTCATGTACAGGCGCGGTGGGCGCATGAACCTGGACACAGCCGGCATACAGTCCTTCTGCGTCGATGCCACAGCATCTCCGATCCTCAAAGGCGATGTCAATGTCTCGCTCGGATGTGATGGATCCGCGAAAAAGACCGGGCTTGCGGATAACGATGTCGTCGTCGGCATACCCTTCGAGATGCTGGAGGACATATGCAGGGTTCTGAAGGAGAGGCACGAGGGCTGGGACAGGTTCATGCGCTCCTGACCACCCTCCATTTTATGAGAAGGCCATCATCGATACGCTCTGAGGATTCAAGCTCAAGCTTCTGAAAGTTCTCTGCGAAACCAATGCCGTCCACAAGCGTCGGTGCATCGCGACCTCCTATCACCATCGGCCCCAAGAAGACGCATATCTCGTCGACGAGGTCCTGCTCTATGAGCGACCAGTTAAGAGTACCCCCGCCCTCGACCATCAGCCTCCTAACCCCCCTCTCGTACAGCATATCCATGAGCCTCCTGAGATCGACGCTATCCTCCCCGCAGACCGCGATCTCGCATCTCTTCGAGAGCCCTTTAATCCTCTCAGGAGGAGCGGAGCTCGATACGGCGATGATGCATCCCGGGCCCAGAACTGCAGCATCTGGCGGAGTTCTCGCTCTGCTGTCAGCCACGATCCTTAAAGGGTTCTCAGGCATGCCTCTTTCCAGCCTCCAGGCTCGCAGCGCCTCAGACTTCACCCGGAGCTTCGGGTTGTCCGCGATGACAGTTCCCACTCCAACCATCACCGCGTCGCTCTCCGCCCGGAGCCTGTCCACCCTCAGAAGGTCATCAGACCCCGATATGCGCACCTGTCTTCTCAGAAAAGAGCTTATCTTCCCGTCGGCGCTCATTGCGCTGTTGATGAAAACATAGGGTCTCATCATGCACATGATCGACGAGGATGTTAATAAGCTGAAGGCTACCAGCGCATGCGGTACCTCCGGCCTGAAGCGCTCTACCTCCGCGTCAGGATATGCTGCAGGCCTGCCGGATGAGCTGATGCTCTCGGGAACCGTGATCGCAGGCGAGGAGATGCTCGCCCTGGATGGGTATGTCGTTATAGAGAAAGGTATAATAAAAGAGATCGGCGAGGGCAAGGAGAGGGGAGATTTCGAGGGCATCATATGCCCTGCTTTTGTCAATGCTCACACGCATGTGGCGGACTCCATCGCGAAGGATCCGCCGTTCATGAGCCTTGCGGATCTTGTTGGCCCCGGGGGCCTGAAGCACAGGATCCTTGAGAGCGCGAGCGATGATCGCCTAGTAGAATCGATGCGTTTCTCCGCTGAGGAGATGATCAATACTGGAACATGCGCCTTCGGCGATTTCAGGGAGGGCGGCCCTCACGGGGTGGAGCTCCTCCTCAGAGCTCTTGAGGGGCTGTCCATTCAGAGCAGAATCTTCGGCAGGCCTCTGAAGGATCCAGGGGACGTGCATCCAGCATGCTGGGGCGTGGGGCTGAGCAGCACCAGGGATTACGATAGGGGCTTTGTGGATGAGGTGGTGAGGATTGCAAGAAAAAAGGGAATGCGCATCGCGATACACGCGGGAGAGGCTGGCAGGGATGATATAGAGGGCGCGCTCGCGCTCGAGCCTGACATTATGATACATTTATCAAGAGCGGAGCGCTCCGATCTCAGGGATGTTGCGGAATCCGGCGCCTCCGTGGTGGTGTGCCCCAGATCGAATCTCTTCACGCGCTCCGGCCTTCCTGATATCGCAGAGATGCTCTCCCTGGGGATCAATGTCTGCGTGGGCACGGACAACCTGATGATCAGTTCGACCTGCATCTTCAGGGAGATGGAGCTCCTATCAAAAGCGCTTGTCAGAGACGACAGACAGGTTTTTATGATGTGCACGATAAATGGAGCAAGAGCGCTGGGAATGGACGAGAGGCTCGGCTCAATCGATCCCTGCAAGGAGGCACGGCTGATCGTGTTCGACAGGAACTCCCGTAACCTGAGGGGTTCGCTGAACCCGCTGGCGAGCATCGTGAGAAGGGCCGAGCCCTCGGACATAATGCTTAGGATATGAAAGCATGATCGAGAAGATTATGATAGCAACGGATGGCTCTGAGACGAGCGAGAGGGCCGCGAGGTTTGGCGTCGAGCTCGCGCGGAATCTAGGGGCCAGGGTGATAGCGGTCTATGTCGCAGACACAGGCAGGCTGAGCCATCTCCCTGACGAGATGATACTGGTTGGCATAAGGGATATGCTCCTCAAGGAGGGCGAGGATGCGACATCATACGTGGAGTCGATCGCATCGAATGCGGGAGTGCAGTGCGAGAAGAGGGTTGTGGAGGGGAAGCCGACTGATGAGATCCTGAAGCTGTCCAGGGATCTCAACGTGGATCTGCTCGTCATGGGAAGCGTTGGAAGGAGCGGTCTCGACAGGTTCCTTCTTGGAAGCGTAGCAGAGAAGGTTGTCCAGCACTCCAGGGTTCCGGTTTTAACTGTGCCCGGCGAGAGAAAGGAGGGTTAACCTTTGGAGATCCTGGTCAGAGATGCAATGGTCAGGGATGTCGCTTACGTCAGCCTGCCAGGCACCAGGGATAAGGTGCTGAGGGTCCTGAACGAGCGGCATGTCTCTGGCGTTCCTGTCGTCAAGAACTGCACCGTTGTCGGCATGGTCACCAGGACAGATCTCCTCCGGAACCCGGAGGAGGACCAGATCGCCATGCTCATGACCAGGAACCCGTATGTTGTGCGTCCTGAAGATCGTCTGGTCGATGCAGCGAAGCTCTTCGTCGAGAAGCATGTGAGACGTCTGCCTGTGGTCGAGGACGGAAGGCTCGTGGGGATCATCAGCGTGGCAGATATCGTTAGGGTGATCGCGACTCTCAGCATAGATGAGACCATAGATAGATACTTCGAGAGGAATGTCGTCGCCGTTTGGTCAGAGATGCCGCTGCCGGTGGTGGGCGCGATCATGGAGTATGCCGGAGTCCAGGCATGCCCTGTGATCGATACAGATCTACAGCTTGTCGGCATCGTCACGGACAGGGATCTCATAGCAAAGAGCGTCGTCGAGGAGTCCCTGGAGAGGGCTGATGCAGACACCGCGCCTGAGATGGATGAGTGGAGCTGGGAGAGCCAGAAGGAGGCCATCTCCAGGTACTACCAGGTATCAAAGATCAAACTGAAGAATGTGAAGGTAAGGGAGGCCATGGTTCAACCCATAATCGCGCTGAGATCCAGCCGGGTCAGCGAGTGCGCAAGGATAATGTCACAGAAGAGGATAGACCAGATGCCGGTCGTCAATGCTCACAGAAAGCTGATAGGCATGCTGAACGACCACAACCTGCTGGTTCCCTTCATCTCAGCATATGGGAAGTAACATGGATGGCATTGGGGTTGTGTAGGAAGCGAAGATGCTCAATGTTGTGGAGGACCTGCATTAACCGGCCAAACGAAATCGCCCAGAACTGGTCACTCATCAGATACTCTGCTAAGAATGCGATTTACCTCAACGCATTGAGTATGATCTAGGAAGCGCTTGCTCCCTTTGAGATTGCCTGCTATGCCATCCCCAGCTCTGAGAGCCTCTCCGGAAGATACCTTTTTGTCACAAAGTCCAGGCCCTTGCCAGCGAATGCCTGCTGCTCTGCCTTCTTCTTCAGGTCTATCTGGAGCTGTATCTGCCTCTGCCAGTAATCGCTGCCGAACCTCGGATCCGTGAGCTCTGCCCTCAGTGCATGGAGATCCCTGTCTGTGAGCCTGTCTGTGGAGAGGTTGTACTCAACGATATCTGTGGGCTGCACACCCAGGAACTTCGCATCCGGTGTGGCGAGGTGCTCCGAGAGATGCGCGCTCTTTATCGCGCCATACGCGACGCTCGCGTATATCCTGTAGCTCCATGGATCACCATCTGTGAAGACAGCCACGGGCAGTTTGAGCTCGGTGTTTAGCCTCTTTATGAAGCGCCTGGTGGACCGCGCAGGCTGGCCTTTCAGGTGGACCAGAATTGCATCGAACTCCTCATCGAATCCGTTCTCGATCAGCCTGGCGTACATTCCGCCGGTCTCAACCGCTATGACCATCCTGGCATCATGCTCCAGGAACTCGACAAAGTCGACATTGAACGGTATCTGGTAGCCGGCCTCGCCGATATCCTCCTGGCAGTGGATCTCGCGCTCGCCGCGGCGCGTCCGCTCCCTGATCCGGAGGGGGCCGAATACAGCGGCACCATCCTCCTCAGGCCTGACATGAAAGTCCTCACGCTGCAGGCCTGTGATTATCTCCAGATCCTCTATGAGCCGATCGCTCTCGGCCTGCTCTGCGAACTTGGCGAGATCCCAGTTCTCGGAGATGTAGTATATCTCTCTGAGCGTCGACGCCCTGTTTCCTCTGAGATGTTCTTTTACAAGGAGATCTATCAGATGCACGGTCTTTAGCAGCGTCCTCGCGCCGCGTATCGTCTTTACGCTCCTCACGCTCTCCTGATCGCCGTACACCCACACATCATCTTCCGTGCTGTACTCGATGTTCTTCTTGGTCCTCGTCGGAAGGACTAGATGAGGTACAGTACCCTCTCTGAACTGATCGTAGAGGGATCTCGCTATACCGAGAAGCCTGCTCTCCGGATCATGCATCTGAAAGCACCCTCGCCCCTGTCACAATCTCAGGCTCCAGCCCCTCGACAACAGCCTCCGGCATTTTCTGCAGATGGTTCTTTACTGTGTATCTCAGAACCACCTTCTCGCCAGATCTGATCGCTATCTTCCACTGGTAGTCGTAGCGGTCTCCCATATCGACCCTTCTCGCGGGTGGATCGAGATCCTCTGCCTCCACGGAGATTATCTCGTGCAGCTTGAAGCTCCTCTGGGAGGATGTGTTGTTCTCTATCTCTATACGCACCTTCAAACGCCCATTCTCCTGCTCGATATCCCTTCTGACAAGAACGTTGCCCATGATCCTGGCCACAACCCTGCTTATGTCAGGTCTCTCGAGCCCGAGCATATCCGCAAGCTTCTCTGCCATCCTCGGGAGTATCCTGCCTATGATCTCCTCCTTCTCCCTCCGCTCTGATAGAGTCTCCTGGAGTGCAAGGAACCTCCTGAGCTTTCTTCCGATCTCCTTCATCGCGAGATCTATCTCAGCAAGTATCTCAGGTATGTCTGCTATGGCATCCTTCGACTCGGATGTGAAGGGTATGTTGGTGGATGCCACATGCACCAGGATCACAGCAGGCCCGAACGGCAGTCCCCCACCAGGCTGGTCCAGGCCGTAGCTCTTCCAGGAGACGCCCTCTATCGCATGGGTGATGGCGCAGGCGCCCTGCTGGTATATCAGAGGCACGCGGTTCGCAAACCGCAGGATCTCCACCCTGCCGTTCCGATCGAGATCCCCCCCGAATCCGATACCTGCTTCGACCACAAAGGGGTTCCCGGAGTGGACAGCGACGGGTCTTGACACTGTCGCGATGAAATCCACGCTGTACTCCTTCGCCAGGCCGGATCTTATCAGGTCCTCCCCTATCGGCGAGAGACAGTCTACCGGCGGGGACTTTATCTTTATGCGCCTGAGCGCCTCAAAGAGCCGCCTGGACTGATCGTAGTCGAGGCTTCTCGGATCCATCGATGGATCCAGACCTGAATTCTGAAGGATCTCCTGAGCAGCGATGTTGCCGATGGATGAGAACGATTCCTTCAGGAAGCTGGAGAGCTTTCTCCTCTCAGTGTATCTCAGCATCTTCGTGAGCTCTCCCAGCTCTATCCCCGACGGGTGGGGTTTTATCTCATACGCTCTTTTTGGAAGAAGCTCTGTAGCCCTCTCGAACCTTTCTGTGGATCCATCAGGCTCCACGAAGGTTATCCGTGCATGCGGGTTCACTATCGCGACGCTCTTCAGGTAGCTGTAAACCGACTGTCTCCTGCCACGTACATACGATCCCTCGATATCGAGCTCCACCCGCGTGCCTCTGGGCCGCTCCCAGTCGATATCCCCCTCTCTGATGATCTCCGGCTCGTTCTTCGCTGTGTTTATCATCACCTCCACGTATCTCGCTGGTCTCTCAGGCGATGTCCTGGATGTGATCCTCGTCGGCTTCCCTGTGGTCAGCTGTGAGTAGAGGACAGCCGCAGATATGCCTATGCCCTGCTGCCCCCTGCTCTGCCGGAGAACATGAAACCTGGAGCCGTAAAGCAGCTTTGCGAAGACCCTGGGGATCTCAGATGGCACAATGCCGGGACCGTTGTCCTCGACTATTACACGGTAAAGCTCGCCGGCGCGCTTGATCTGCACAAAAATGTCAGGAAGTATGCCGGCATCCTCACATGCGTCAAGGGAGTTGTCGACAGCCTCCTTGACGCATGTGATGAGGGCACGCGGGGCTGAGTCGAATCCAAGAATCTGGCGGTTCTTCTCAAAGAACTCCGCAACAGATATCGATCTCTGCTGCTTTGCCAGCTCCTCGGCTGTGTCCATTAAAGCTCTGCCCCGACCACCGTCTGTGTTGCTGTTACGTTCTCAATCTCACGAATCGTATCGACCAGGCGGTTCAGCATGCTCAGACCATCGACCTCTATGATCACAACGAAGTCGAACTCTCCGAATACGTGATAGACGTTCTTTATGCCATCTATCTGTCTAAGCGCATTGTAAACCGGCTTCTCCTGTCCAGGCACTACCTTGACCATTGTTACTCCAATCACCATTGCCTCTCACCATAATCAAACGCTACCGCATATTATATTAACTTTACATCCACAGGAGCTACGCATCACAGAATGGAGCGCTGTGTTTTCTGTAAGCTGCACAGCTCAGGCACACAGGAGTCGGGCCCTCTCTTCGGGCATGTAACCATATCATAAGTTGTGTACGCAGATCATTGAACCCAATAGCATGCGGCCCTCGCAGGTTTGTGATCTGTTGTGCCAGTAAATGCCGATTCCTGAAATTCCGTTCGGTGATTCAAGTACACGACCGCATCATGAAATCAACATCAATCAACCTGTACAGACTCATGAAATATCTTTCCCTGGCTATCGATTCTGGCAAATCATCCAGCGAATCAGGCCCACAGCATGGCACTCCACAGAATTCTGACCGCGCAGTGCTCCGCGGCATGCCAGCGTGAGGCAAGCATCAAATATATAGATCAGAAGGGTAACGATCAGATTTAGAGGGCAGATATTGAGTATGGAAGAACCGAACGAGTTGCTTGGCAGCATTCAGTTCGAGGATACGAGCAGCATCGCCGTCCCCGAGAGCCTCATAGACCAGGTCATAGGCCAGGAGGAGGCGGTGGAGGTCATCAAGAAGGCGGCACACCAGCGTCGCCATGTGATGCTCATCGGCTCGCCAGGCACAGGCAAGTCGATGCTGGGAAAGGCCATGAGCGAGCTGCTCCCTGTCGAGGAGCTGCAGGACATCCTGGTCTATCACAACCCAGAGGACAACAACAACCCGCGCATCAGGGTCGTGCCCGCAGGTCGTGGCAGGCAGATCGTGGATGCCCACAAGATGGAGGCCAGGAAGAAGGTCCAGACGAGGAACATGTTCTTCATGCTCATCGTCATGGGGCTGATAGTCTACGCTTACTACACCGGCCAGCTCCTCTTCGGGATAATCGCGGCGGCGCTGATATTCCTTTCAATGAGGTATCTCATACCAAAAGAGGATGTGTTCATCCCGAAGCTTCTCGTGGATAACAGCGGGAAAAAGACTGCTCCGTTCGTTGATGCAACAGGTGCGCATGCCGGAGCGCTGCTCGGTGATGTCCGGCACGATCCGTTCCAGTCGGGCGGCCTGGAGACCCCGAGCCATGAGAGGGTCGAGTGCGGCGCGATCCACAGGGCGCACAAGGGTGTGCTGTTCATAGATGAGATCAATACTCTCAGGCTTGAGTCGCAGCAGAGCCTCCTTACAGCCCTCCAGGAGGGCGCGTACCCGATAACAGGGCAGAGCGAGAGGTCCTCAGGAGCGCTCGTGCGGACGGAACCGGTGCCCTGCAGCTTCATAATGGTCGTCGCGGGGAACCTGGATGCGGTGCAGGGAATGCACCCGGCGCTCAGATCACGCATCAAGGGCTACGGCTACGAGGTCTACATGAGGGACACCATGGAGGACACCGTGGAGAACAGGGACAAGCTGATCAGGTTCGTGGCCCAGGAGGTCGTGCGTGACGGCAAGATCCCGCACTTCACGAGGGATGCTGTTGCTGAGATAATCAGAGAGGCCAAGAGGCGCTCCGGCAGAAAGGGGCATCTGACACTGATGCTCAGGGATCTCGGCGGGCTGATAAGGGTCGCCGGCGACATCGCGAGATCCGAGGGCGCGCCACTGACAGAGGCCAGGCATGTCATAGAGGCGAAGAGGATGGCGAGATCGCTGGAGCAGCAGATGGCTGACAGATATCTGGAGAGGAGAAAGGAGTACAGCATGTACAAGAGCTCCGGCGATGAGATCGGCAGGGTTAACGGGCTCGCTGTCATCGGCGACTCTGGCATCGTCCTGCCCATAATGGCCGAGGTAACCCCTGCCCAGTCCAAGGAGGAGGGGCGGGTGATCGCAACCGGCAGGCTCCAGGAGATAGCGAAGGAGGCTGTTACAAACGTCTCCGCTCTGATCAAGAAGCTCCAGGGAGAGGACATAACAACAAAGGACGTCCACATCCAGTTCATCGGCACATACGAGGGCGTTGAGGGCGACAGCGCGTCGATATCGATAGCCACAGCGGTCGTCTCCGCTCTTGAGGGAATACCCGTGAAGCAGAGCGTCGCTATGACCGGCTCCCTCTCGGTCAGAGGAGATGTCCTTCCCGTCGGAGGGGTAACACAGAAGATAGAGGCTGCTGCCCAGGCAGGGATAAAGACGGTGCTGATACCCAGGTCCAACATGGGAGATGTGCTGGTGGATGAATCGATAAGAGATAAGATAGAGATTATACCTGTGTCCAATATCAGCGAGGTCTTCGAGTACAGCCTGGCCGGGCAGAGATCCAAGCTCCTCGAGAAGCTCAGGAGATTCGCAACAGAGAAGAAGATAGGGATCTCAATACCCGATGGCATTCCAAGTCCAGCGATGAGCATACTCTAGTGATCTGCATGGAGTTCTTCGATACCAGGATCGTCAGGGGCCGGAGGATAAGCATAGTCGTCGACAACTCGAAGGTCGAGGAGATCTCGGAGAGCATATTCCAGGGTGTGGCGGTCAGAGCCCTCGTTGACGGTGCATGGGGTTTTGTGAGGAGCGACAGCGTCGAAGACCTGGAGAAGAGCATCGAGAGGGCCCGGAGGATCGCCAGATCGGTCGATGGCCGGGAGATACTGCGCCTGGCTGAGAGCGAGAGGGGTGTGAGCTGCAGGGTGCCGGTGAAAAAGGATCCATCATCGGTCTCACTGGAGGAGAAGGTCGATCTCGTCAGGGAGATAGAGAGGGCTGCGCGTCTCCCAGGGATCTCCAGCACTCGCGTCTTCTACACAGATATTCTCACCGAGACAGAGTACAGCAGCTCAGATGGGGTATCACTGAGAAGCTCCGTGACCAGGACAGGCTTCGGGATAAGTGCCGTCGCAACAAGGGCCGGCCTCCTCCAGTCGAGCAGCGAGATAAGAGCCGGTGTCTGCGGGCTTGAGCTTATCGAGCGGGAGGATCCCTTCGAGCTCGCACGCAGGGCATCTGAAACAGCTCTCGATCTGCTCGATGCACGGGTCCCAAAAGGCGGAAGGTTCCCGGTCGTGCTGGATCAGGAGCTCGGCGGAGTATTCATACACGAAGCTGTGGGGCATGCAGCAGAGGGAGACATAGTTCTTGAGGGCGGCTCGATACTCCAGGGGAGGATCGGAGAGCGAATAGGCTCTGAGCTTGTAACCGTTAAAGACGATCCATCCCTCATGCATTACGGCCACTATCCCTTCGATGATGAGGGCTCCGCAGCGAGGGAGACCGTTCTTGTTGAGAATGGTGTACTGAGATCGTATCTCCACACAAGAGAGACTGCTGGAAGACTGGGAGGAGAGCCACGGAACGCCAGAGCTCAGGGATACAACCGCCCGATAGTGAGGATGTCAAACACATATCTGGCCAACGGCGACTGGAGTCTGGAGGAGATCCTCGAGGAGATGAAAGAGGGTGTATACCTCATAGGAAGCCGCGGCGGGCAGGTCAACACCGCCGAGGGTATCTTTCAGTTCAATGCCCGGAGAGGTTATCTTGTGAGGAACGGAGAGATCGCCGAGCTCGTAAGGGATGTCTCACTCTCAGGCCAGACCCTGAGCATTCTTAAGGGGGTGAGAGCTGTAGCAGACGATCTCAGGTTCAACAGCGGAGGATGCGGAAAGGGCGGGCAGGTCGTGCCTGTGGGAGATGGTGCGCCGCACATCCTCATAGAGGAGGCTGTGGTCGGCGGCGCGGGATAGAATTACGCTGTAAATGCGACCCCTGCGCCTGGTTATACTGTACACATCAATCTGCATTCGGTGAATGGCAGTGTATCGGGAAGTATGCTCGGAGAGGGTTGATTTCAAGTGGAATATTTTATCGCTCACATGATAACCGAGATGCATAACACAAGCTATAAATACAGGAGTGGAAAGTAGGCATAACGCCAGTGGTTGCATAAAATCAGGTTACTGTGGGCCTGTAGCTTAGTCCGGTTAGAGCGCTCGGCTCATAACCGAGTGGTCGCCGGTTCAAATCCGGCCAGGCCCATGTCCATCCCGCGTGGGGATTCCTGTGATTTTTGTGAGTTTATTTCAAAAATGCGTCCTATAGCGACAGGCACCCTGCAGTGCATCTGCCAAGCACCGCAGATGGCCACTCAGGCGAACATGATCGGGAGCAACAGACGCAAACTCCGGTCTTCCGGCCGGAAGAGATGGGTCGCCCAGTGCCGGTTCAGCATGTGGACGATCCGGAGACCTCGCCGCCCTGCTCTCCGCCGGAGATGATGCTCCTGGCCGACTTCTGCCAGGAGATTATCTTTTTGATGCTGATGCCGGTCGACTCAGAGATGCTGGCGGGATCTGTGGATATGAGCGCATCAAGAGTCTTTATTCCCGCGCTCTCGAGGCGCTCCCTGCTCTTAGGACCTATTCCCGAGATGTCACCAAGCTCGGGCATCCGCTGCGTTTCAGATCCCTTTTTCGCCTGCCAGTTGTTGAAGTTGCAGTATGGGCATCCGAGATCCCACGGTCTCTTCCCGCGATTTATTATTCTTATGTGGTTCATGCCGTGCGTCTCGCATCTCCGCTCCGTGACAACTATCATGCCTCCTCGGGGGAGAGGAAGCGTGAACCTGCACTCAGGGTAGCCGGAGCATCCCACGAACCTGGCACCGCGCCTTCCGCGCCGTATGATCAGATCCGAGCCGCAGAGGCTGCACCTCCCCACGATCCTGTCGACGCGAAGCCCCTCTCTCAGTGAATCCTCGATCTCCTTCCTGTGGGCGAGAAGCTCATCGAACACCGCTTCGAGCATCTGCCTCGACTCCTCGATGACCTCTCCCTTCGTGATCTTACGCTCCGCGATCTTGAGCATGTCATTCTCGAGGGTCCGTGTCATATCTGGCTTCGTGATCGCAGGGGCATGACGCTGGAGCGTATCCACAACGGCGTATGCTGTCTTCGTCGGTCTTATCGGATTGCCATGGATGTAGGCTCTCGCATAGAGCTTGCTTATTATGTCGTGCCTGGTGGACTTTGTTCCCAAACCGAGCTCGTCCATGAGCCTGACGAGACGCCCCTGCCCGAACCTTGCTGGCGGCTGGGTCTCTTTGGACAGCACCTCATGGCCAAGAACCTTCAGCATCTCTCCCTCCTCGAGAGGAGGAAGGACGTTCTCCTCAGCCCTGCTGTACGGATAGTACCTCCTCCAGCCCGGATCCAGAATCCTGGAGCCGTTTGCCCTGAAGGTCTCATCTCCGATATCAAAGCTGATGCTCGTCGTCTCCCAGACGCACTCGCCTGAGAGCGTCGCGAAGAACCGCCTCACAACGAGCTCGTATATCCTCCACTGCTCCTCTTTGAGGTCGTTTTTATCAGCGACAGAGGTCGGATATATCGGAGGGTGATCTGTTGTCGAGCGTTTCCCCCTTGTGGGCACAATGCTGCCCTTCATCAGCTCAAGAGCATCCTCACGGAACGGGCCTGATGAGAGCATCTCGAGCAGCGATTTTAAGTCGATCGATGGAGGGTAGACGGTGTTGTCTGTTCTGGGATAGCTGATGTACCCGTTTGTGTAAAGATCCTCTGCGATCCTCATCGCGTTCGCAGCTGTGAAGCCGATGCTGCTGGCAGCGCTGATGAAGCTGGTGGTATCGAAGGGCGTTGGCGGCCTGTCCCTTCTCCCTCCCCTGGAGATCGACCTGACGAGTGCAACATCGCTGAGAGAATTCAGTATGCGATCGACCTCGTCCCTGCTCCAGATCCTGGGTTTCGCATGCCTTACCCTTATGCCCTTCTCGAGATCTGCGTAGATCTCCCAGTAGGGCTTCGGCTGGAACGACTCTATCTCCCTCTCGCGGTCCACGATCAGAGCAAGCGTCGGGGATTGGACCCTCCCCACAGAGAGGAACTCCTTCCCGAGCCGGCCTGATGTTATCGAGATGAACCTCGTCAGCGCCGCGCCCCACACGAGGTCGATGATCTGCCTCGCCTCGCCTGATGCGGCAAGATTGAAGTCGACCTCCCCTGGCTGGGCGAATGCCCTGAGAATCTCGCTTTTTGTTATTGCGCTGAACCGCACCCTGTCAGCTTTTAGGGATGGATTGACCTCCTGCAGTATGCGGAGTGCCTCAACACCTATGAGCTCGCCCTCTCTGTCGTAGTCTGTGGCGATCGTGACATGATCCGCCTCTCTTCCGAGCTTTCTGAGCGCAGAGACTATCCGCTCCTGTGTGGGTTTTGATACGATCTCAGCCCTGATGAGATCCCTGTAATCGACTTTGTGCCAGTTGTTGTAGCTCTCCGGATAATCAAGGCCCACGATATGGCCGCTGAGGCCTATGACAACACGATCATCAAAACGAAATGTGTCAACACCGGAGACCTTCGCAACAGCCGGCTTCCTGCCAGCAAGAATCTCGGATATCCGCCTCGCAGCATCGTGCTTCTCAGCAATGATGAGGTGCATTCATCTCCGGAGACTCTTACAGGAAATATAAGAATCTGTCGGGATCGCCTGTGCGGATCGCATGTGTACAATCTCCAGAGGATCATCTGGATTGATAGCAGCAGGGCGCAAGCTCCGTCCTTCAGGCCGGAGAGGAGACCACGGCCGTAAAGTCTATATAAGGATCTGAAAAAGGGGAACGGAGGTTATCGGTTATGAAGTGGCAGGGAAAGTCTGCTAGAAAGCCCACTGGCGGGAGGCTGGTTCCGGCCAGAGGGAAGAGGAAGTACGAGCTGGGAAGAGAGCCAGCAGAGACGCTCATCGGGACAATCCGGGTCAAGAAGATCCGCACACGTGGAGGCAACCAGAAGCTCCGCCTTCTGAAGGCGGATATGGCCAACGTCTCAGATCCCGTCACAGGTGCCACAAAGCTTGTGAGGATCGAGACCGTGGTGGACAACCCGGCGAACCGGCATTATGTGAGAAGGAACATAATCACAAGGGGCGCTGTGATCAGGACCGAGATCGGCGAGGCCAGGGTCATGAGCAGGCCCGGACAGGACGGCGTGGTGAATGCTGTTCTCCTGCCGAAGCACTGACGTGCAGAGGCAGGGCACCTCGGTCCCCTACAGTCATTGCGTCCGGTGGTGCTGGCTTCTCAGGCCGAGTCGCACGTTGTTTTGTTGGGCCTGAGTGATTTGGTCTCACTTGGTTCTTATCAGGGTGGTCCGCCTTTCACTGCAGGGCAGTTCGCAGAGACGATCTGCAGAGATATGGCTCCAGGTCTTTAGCTTGAATCATCAGATAGTCTGCCATGAAGTCCTCTCTTCCCCTGAATGGGGAGGGGTCTTCTGCCTGCTTTTCTATAAAATCGATGCCTTCGGCATACCACCTCACAGAACCTGAGATGGCCGGGATCGAACGGCTCCGTTGAGCTGGTCTGAAAGATCATGAGATAGTTATTTATCCTATGGCGATTGACTTTTTAAGGGGTACTGATGCAGAAGCATTTACTGATATGCATACTTTTCCTGATGCTGTTGATGGTTCAGGGAGCGACATCGCTCAGAATGTACTCTGATGAATCCATAACAATCGATTCTCCTGTGGATGACGATATCTTCGCTGCAGGCAGCGTTGTGAACATAAATGCACCTGTCGACAGCGCCATCGTGGCCGGAGGTGTAGTAAATGTGAACGCGCCGGTATCCGGCGATCTCATCCTGGCCGGAGGTCAGGTAGTTCTCCGATCTGATATCGGGGGAAAGCTTGTCGCTGCTGGAAGCAGGATCAATATCTCATCGAGGATACAGAGAAATGCTGTGCTGATGGGTGAGGATATCAGCATGCTTCCCGGCACAGTTGTCGGTAGAGATGCTCTCATCGGCGCGAAGCGATTCAGCAACCAGGGAAGCATCAACGGCACGCTCACCGTTGCGGCTGAGGAGTTCGAGAACAACGGAACTGCAGGACGGGTGGAGTTCCAGAAGATCGAGGGCAGGCGCGAGGATACGGCATTCATGAGTTTCTTCCACCTGCTCAGCACCATCGGCTTTCTTCTGCTCGGCCTGATTGGACTCAGGGTGTTCCCATGGCTCTTCAGGGCATCGGAGGCCAAGATGCTCCGGGATCCAGCGATCGAGACACTCGTGGGCCTTCTGGCTATAATCGTGTGCGTCATCCTTGCAGTGATACTGGCCATAACGGTTGTGGGTATACCGATAGCTATAATGCTCCTGCTCCTCCTGGCGGTGGGCATCATGCTCTCAGGTCTTCTCGTATCATTCACGCTGGGGAGAAGGGTGATGGCCCTGCTCAGGAGCGGAACAGGCAGCTCTGTTTCATTTACAGTTGGGTACGTGATACTCAACATTCTGTTCCTGCTGCCGTACATCGGCTGGATCTTCATGCTGATCTCGGTGTGCCTGGGCATTGGTGCTCTGCTGTACGTTGTGCGGGATGGTGCGTCACCGCAGCTTACCACCGCATGAACTCCCAGGAATGGTGAGGGGGAAGAGTTCTCGGTCGCCAGGATGAGATCTGCACCCTCCCCTCTCCTGATCTCAACGGGCACAAAAACAACGTTTGTACCGAAGATGATCTTTCAGGATGGTTTGCAGCGGTGATGCTGATATTTTTCAGGCTCAGTGGAAATTCTTATATATCGAGAAATATCGATACGTTTCCAGGATGCACGAACTTACTGATGGATCTGTGGAGAAGCTCGCGAGGCTGATCGGTGATGAGGAGCGGGCGAGGCTCAAGATCCAGAGGCTCCGCTCTCTGGCAGACGTCATAGAGAGTGATGTGCAGGATGAGGTGAAGATCTTCAAGGCCCTCTCGGATCCGTGCAGGCTTGCGATACTCAAGCTCCTCCAGAATGGAGAGTTCTGCGTCTGCGAGATAATGATAGCGCTGGACCGACCGCAATCGACGACATCCCATCACCTCTCCATACTGAAGGATGCCGGGCTCATAAAAGAGCGGAAGGTGGGGAAGTGGTCGAACTACCGCCTCGCGGATGGCGCAGTGATTGAGATCATGAACCAGGCGCGCCTGCTCTCCAGGCTACAGAAATGATAAGATGATGAGGATGACGAGAAAGATCGTAATTGTTTTGATTGCGTCTGCAATGCTTTTGTCGCTACCATCAGCGCTCGCGGGCTGTGCATGCTCTGCCGGTGGCACGTGGGATCCATACGCGTTCCTGAACTACAACCCCACCCTGAGCATCAGCTCCACCGCTGATGGCAGGAGCGCTGGCGTGCAGGACGATTACAGAGCGGAGGATTTCCCGAATGGTGATATTCTCAGACCAATGCCATCGGTCTCCAGCTCGGATACGGTCCTGGCGATCACAGAGAAAGAGAACTCGAGCGACGGCGCTTACGTTAGGGGCGCTCTGATGCTGAGCCGTGGATCGCTGGTGAACCAGAACAACACCCTTAAGAGCCCGGAGGAGATCGCGAGCGCTCTTGGACGCGCTGGCGTGACCCCTTCAGACAGAATTGTTGTATACGGTGATGATCCTGGAGACGCAGCTCTGGGATTCCTCGCCCTGAAGTATGTGGGCCAGAGGGATGTGAGCCTTCTGGATGGTGGTATTGAGAGATGGAAATCAATGGGCCTTCCAGTGCAGAGCACTCCATCTGTGAGGGATGAGAGCGATTACACCCCCAACAAACAGGATCTAGTGGCAACATATGATTACATCATAAGCGGAGAGGCCCAGATAGTCGATGCGCGGCCCTTCAGGGACTTCGGCATCTCCAGGATACCCGGGGCGATACACATCGATTCTGAGAGGATCACAGATGGAGACAGAATTGTGGATAACGAGACCCTGAGTGGCTTATTCGCGCCTCTTCAGAGAGACCGGCCGGTTGTGGTGTACTCTGAGAACCTGAATCAATCATCACTTGTGTGGTTCGCTCTCCAGCTCATGGGATACAACGCCAAGATCTACTCATGGAGCGACTGGGTCTCACACACCACATCGTTGACACAAAACGCGCCCGGTGCGCTCGGTCGCAGCTCCACTGCCGTCACAGGATCGGAGGGCACGGGATCGGTTAGCAGGTACAGAAAGCTGGGACGGTGATGAAATGGCTACAAAGCTATCGCTTCTCTCGAGATTTCTCACGCTGTGGATATTCCTGGCGATGGTGCTGGGCATCGCGATAGGGAACTTCGCACCGCAGATCACGGAGCAGATACTGAAGCTCTCGATCGGAACGACATCGATACCGATAGCGATAGGTCTCATACTCATGATGTATCCGCCTCTTGCGAAGGTGAGGTACGAGGAGATGGGCCGGGTCTTCCGGGAGGTGAGGCTGCTCGGCTTTTCCCTTATCCAGAACTGGATTGTTGGTCCCATCGTGATGTTTGTGCTTGCGATCATCTTTCTGCGCGATTACCCGGGGTACATGATCGGAGTCATCCTGGTGGGTCTGGCACGATGCATTGCCATGGTCATTGTATGGAATGAGCTGGCCGAAGGCGATCGGGAGCTGGCAGTTGGCCTGGTGGCCTTCAACGCGGTCTTTCAGATTCTCTTCTACGCGGTCTACATCTGGCTCTTCATCACTGTGGGGCTGAACTGGCTCGGCCTGGTCAGCGGCCTCAACGTGAGCATCTCCATGGCAGAGGCAGCAAAGACTGTTTTCATCTACCTCGGCATACCATTTCTGGGCGGCGTCATCACCCGCTTCTCTCTGATCCCGCGAAAGGGCAGGGACTGGTACGAGAATGTGTTAATGCCGAAGATCAGCCCTGTCACGCTTGTTGCACTGCTCTTCACAATTGTGGTGATGTTCTCTTTGAAGGGTGAGTACATCGTGCGTCTGCCCATGGATGTGGTGCGTGTTGCAATACCGCTGACCTGCTACTTCTTCATCATGTGGTTCATGACATTTTTCGTGGTGCACCGGATCGGCAGCGACTACGCCAAAGCAACAGCGGTTTCATTCACAGCGGCCAGCAACGACTTCGAGCTGGCAATCGCCGTGGCAGTGGCGATCTTCGGGATCGGCTCAGATCAGGCATTTGCCACAGTCATCGGTCCCCTCATTGAGGTGCCTGTGCTCATCTCTCTGGTCAACGTCGCGCTGCGCCTCAGGGATCGTTACTATCCGGAAAGGATAAGGTGAGATTATGGCAGGACATGCTGAGGTAAAGCTCGTGAGCAACGCCATGGCGAACACGACCAGGCGGAAGATAATGAATCTGCTTCTTGAGAAGAGCCTCTCAAAGGAGGACATAGGAAGGGCTGTGGGCCAGAGCATGCTGGACTACCACCTTCAGATACTGCAGCAGGCAGGGCTCATCAAGATTGATAACGATATGGTGGACCTCACGGATTTTGGGAGGAACTTTCTGGAGTCGAAGGGGGAAAAGAGCGAGAGGATTGAGATCAGAGATGCAAAGAAGGTTGAGGTGGTCGAGGTCAAGCAGCTTCTCCCATGCATAGCGGATACAACGAAGTTCCGGATCATAGCGCGCATGGATCCGCCGCTGGGAGGCGCCCTGAAGGCGCTGGAGCCGCTCTTTCCCAGGGGAAGGTACTCTGATAGGATCGGCGCTCTGATCATACAGAAGGGCACCGTGCTCATAACGATCTACAGCACCGGAAATGTGACGATGACCATGATACGGGATGAAACACACGCGAGAGAGCTTCTTGAGGAGTTGAGGAAGACCATAAACGATGCCATAGAGAGAGGAGTCACCCCCGCGCCCAAGGAGAAGGTTCGTGTGGATCCTATGGAGGTCTACAGGTATCTGCCGGGAACGAACTGCAGGGAGTGCGGCGAGCAGAGCTGCTACTCCTTTGCCATCAGGCTGGTCAGCGGGGAGGTCTCCCTGGAGATGTGCAGACCCCTCCAGGAGGAGAAGTACGCGACAAGGCTCGAGCACCTGAGATCGCTTCTCGCGTATCTGTAAGCTGTCTGTTCCCGAGGATGGTAGTATCCTCTGGTGAGTTCATATGAAGACGCTGACAATAGTGCTCACAGACGGGCCATACATCAATCAGAACGCCGAGATCGCATACAGGATAGCGAGAGCAGCTCTCAGAAATTGCAGGGTTAACATATTCCTCTATCTCGATGCAGTTCACATACCGAAGAGGGGGCAGAGGCCGGTGCAGTTCATGAATATCGGGAGCCTCTTTCAGGAGCTAGCATCGATGGGTGCGACCATAAGAGCGTGCCCAAGATGCGCATCCTCGCGTGGATATGCATCGGAGAACGGAGTGTGTCAGGAGTACATCGAGGGAGTGCGCATAACAAGCCTCTACGATCTTGAGCGCATGATCAGGGAGAGCGATAGGGTGATATCGCTCTCGGGATGAGGATATGGGTCCGGTGGTATTTCTCGTCGATTCATCCCCATATGGATATGAGCGGGCGTTTGGAGCGCTGAATGCAGCTGCTGTCTGCCTCCCGATAGGATCTGCAGTTGCGCTTTACGCAGATGGCGTCTATCTGGCGCTTGCAGATCAGCGCGGGCACCTGGCGGAGCTGCTGTATGCCTACCCGGAGATCGATATCTTCGCGCATGAGCCATCGATGGCCGAGCGCGGCCTCCTCTCATGCGATCTCTCAGATCGGGTCGAGATGCTTGACGATCTCGAGTTCGTGGAGCGCATCAAAGGCTTCAGGGCGATGGTGGTTATATGAGCCATGTCTTCATACTGACAAAGCCCCCGGGAAGCCCCAGGGCAGAACTCTGCCTCAAGATGCTCAGCGGCAGCTTCAGGCTGTACCTCATCGGAGATGGTGTTTACAATATACTCACAGGGCGGCTCGACGGAGTCGCAGGAGATGTTTTTGCATTCGCCCAGGATCTGAGGGAGAGGGGTGTTTCATCCGCGGGCATAAATGAGCTTGACGATTACGGTATTATGGTGGATGATATCATGAACGCAGATGGCGTCTTTGCATTTTGATTGTTCTCTTGGATTAACGCCTTCCAGCGTGCGATCGGCTTAATGGAGAAAAGATTATCACCGATGCTAATGCACTTCCTGCTGATGAGGATGGAGCTGGATGTGAACGAGGTGAGGGCCCTCTTCGAGAGATGCTCTCACCAGGACGATGTTCTTGAGGGTCTCTACAGAATGGTGCTCCCCGAGTGGGATAGAATAGAGTACGTCGTCGAGGGCAGACCGCATATAGGCGAGGCTGGCTGGGACACGATATTCTCCCTGTTCCAGGCGTTCGACGAGAGGCACCACGGAGAGTTCGTGTTTCCAGGCTACATGTGGCTGAGCCTCGGGTTCCAGAAGGATTTGAGCCTCAGCTCATGGGAGGTTGACACATCCGAGGTCAGGTATATCCTCAAGAGGTGATCGCTGCCAGAGCCTCGGGCGGGATTCGAACCCGCGGCCTCGTCCTTACCAAGGACGCGCAATGACCGAGCTTTGCTACCGAGGCGCTATCCGCTCGAGTACCTCTGCGCTTTAGTAGTTTTCGGTCAGGCTCAGATGCTCCCGGCCCGAAAGGGTTGCTCCTGTCTCATACAGCCCCAGGATCCCATGGCGGTGTGCACTGTTCCCATGAAATGATCGCATGCGCGAGCCATGAAGGCGCTTGCCTGCGCAAACGCAAGCAAAACGGGATGTTGTTGATTCGATGGTGTGCCGACCAAGCGATGCATGCAGACAAAAAAGAGACGCTTCCCGGACCTCACGCCGGGGTTGATACGTTGAGGGGCACTGTCACGTTCTCGGTCAAGTTCGTGGCGACGGCGGTCTCATTGACCTGCGGTACAACCACAGGCACCCTGACAACAGGGAAGTCTATGGTCTTGTCGGAGTCGAGCGTGACATTCACCGGAGCAACCGGCTTGTACTCAGGCGGTACGAGCAGGCTCAGCACGTAATCGCCTGCGCTCAGGTTCGCAAAGACGTATGTGCCATCCGCTGCGGTTGTGGTTGTCACACCGCTCAGATCCAGCGTCCATCCTGCGAGGCCTGTCTCGTTCTCGTCCCTGGCAGCGTTTTCATTCGCATCCTCATAGACAACTCCAGAGATCGTGTAGGTCACAGGCACCACTGGGGTTACATTCTGCTCAGCTGTGGCATTGGGCTCGACAGCTGGCACCTCTGAAGGTGTCTCCTGGGGTTTGACCGCAGCAGGTTCCTCTCCAAGCTTGAACGTGTACTGATATGGCTTTCCTGTTGCAATCGAGAAGCTCTTCGGCTTCTGAGAGCTGAACGAGAAGCGTGCCTCCTTCTTCACAACGACCAGCTCGTTCGTGAGGTTGTGAGCGGGGGTTCCTGTGGATATGGAGAACGGTGGCCTGGACTCCGCCTTGTTAGAGAACGGGTACGGGCTTTTATCATCCTTTATTGTGTATCCCATGGCAGAGGTCATGGCAAATGCCGCCACCGCCAGGATCACAGAGATCACCAAAATGCTCTTCTTCAATTTATCCTCCTCCTATCTGTGTATCGATTATCCGCTTTTGCGTGACCGTTACCAAACATTCTCCCTTTCGAGAAGAACTCGGCTCTACAGTCGTTATTCTTCGTATATATAGACTTTCATCGCAAAATACGCTGCTTACGGGCCTCTGTAAGATGAGATCCATCGCATGAAGCGTCGCTCCCGAAACCCTCCCTGCAGGAGCCGAAGCTGATTTTATGCTCATGACATACCTCCCTAATGCGTGAGAGTATGGCATGTCTGATCTCGGCTGGCAGGTAGCGGTAGCCACCAACACGCTCTCCCTGCTCGAAGTACACCGGCCTCAGATCCTCCATGACCTCCGGGAACGCAAAATACAGGCGGCGCCAGCTATCCTGTCTGGCCTTGTAGGTGGATGAGATGACATAGGATGCGCCTGCATCTGCGACGCTCTCCACAAGCTCATCGATCTCGGAGTCGTTTATCCCGGGTATTATCGGATCTATCCTCGCCGCCACCGGAACGCCGCTATCTGCGAGCATCCTGATGGCTCTGAGCCTCAGGCTGCTCGGCGGAGCTCCGGGCTCGAGCCTGGAATCCAGGCGCAGTGATGTGAGCGTTATGGAGACCGCAGCCCTCATCTCCGAGAGGAGATCCACATCTCTCAGAACGATATCGGATTTTGTGACGATCTGGAGCCGCAACCCCCTTCTCTTTATCGCTGAGATGCAATACCTGGTGATGCCGAGCTCGCGCTCCATTGGAGGATAGGGGTCAGAGCTGTTGGAGAGCGATATGAGCTCGTTCCCTTGAAGCCTGGAGATCTCAGAGCTCAGACGATTGATTCCGCCCTTTGGCCTGCAATCGCTGAAGCGTCTTATGTATGAGGATGCATAGCAGTACAGACAGCCATGCGTGCATCCTGTGTACGGGTTGAGGCTCAGCTTCGCCGGGCATGTGCACAGCCTGCTGCGCCAGGGATCGAATGGCCTGAGGAGCATTATTAGACCTACGGGGCTTGGATTTATTTCTTCATATTGATTCTCATCGTTGAGACATCCCCTGACCTCAGATCGTATACCCTCACGGCGTGATTGTTGGTATCTGCTATGAAGCACGAATCCCCCAGAAAGGTGATTCCGGAAGGCTCGTAAAACGCTGCCATATCACCAGGACCGTCTGCGAACCCGGGCCTCCCCGTTCCGGCGATGGTGTGAATGGATCTGCTCGAGAGATCCGCTTTCTTGATCCTGTGGTTGTATGTGTCCGCAATGTAAATGGATCCATCTCTGTAAATGAGACCGAGAGGATGCTGAAGCCTGGCTCTCTCGAAAGCACCATCTATATCCCCAAAGTAAAACAGATCCCTGCCGATGAGCGTTCTCACCCCTCCATCTATCACCCTGAGGGAAGAAGACTCGCTGTCGACGAAGTATATCCTATTTCCGTCGGTCGTCAGTCCGGAGGGCTGCGCCAGACGCGCCATCTCCAGAGGGCCATCCATGAGCTCTTCGGCTCCGGATCCTGCGTAGGGCTCTACCATTCCATCGAGATCCATCCTCCATATCTGATGGAATCCGGCCATCGCGATGTAGAGATGATCCCCGAGAAAAACCAGATCCCACGGCGAGCTCAGGGATACCTCAGCGCCTCTCCCACCAAAGCCGGGACGCCCCGACCGGCCAGTGCCTGCCACTCTCATCAGAGTTCTCCTTCCCAGATCAGCCACCCGGATCATGTGATTCTCGGTGTCTGCTATGTAAACCATATCCCCGGCAATCGCGATTCCCTGTGGCCTGAAGAGCTGCGCATATCCAAATTCACCATCATCGTGCCCCTCCTCTCCTGAGCCGATAACGTCCACCAGATCCCCATCCTGAGATACAATCAGCACCCTGTTGTTGTTTGAATCCGCAATGAAGATGTTATCTCCATCCGATGCCACCTTTCCGGGGAATGAGAGGATCCCCGACACTTTCTTCTGCGTCATACCGGCCATCATCCTCTCGCGATGGAGGCTTCCACGTTTCTCGTACTCCGGAATTAGCTGCTCCATTATGGGCACGAGGATCGAGAATATGCCCTCCCCAGAGGTCCTCCCGAGAATCTCTCCGTCTGGCGCTATCAGTACAAACGAAGGCCATGCTTTTATGCCGTATGTGCGCCACATGATTTGACCGCTGTCAACAACAACCGGGTGCTTTATTCCATACCGCATTACCGCCTTCTCAATGTTCTCCACTCTCATCTCGTTCTCGAACTTGGCGCTGTGAACTCCTATCACAACCAGCTCAGGGTATCTCTCCTCAAGCATCTTCAGCTCAGGAATGACATGCATGCAGTTTATGCAGCAGTATGTCCAGAAGTCAAGCAGAACGAATCTGCCGCGGAGGTCCCTCATCGTGTACCTCCGGTCGGTGTTGAGCCATACAAGATCCTCGGGAAACTCAGGGGCTATCATGGGAACCGCTCTGAATTGGATGCAGATCACTCTTGTGGTCGCGGGAGATCTTGCCGCGGTCTGATAAACCCGGATCATGGATAAAAACACTCACTGCGCAGGGCAATTCATGTGGATGAAACGGCTCTGAATCCGGTGCTGTTTAGTAGCACACTGGATATCCCGATGAGCTGAATATCATGAAATGTGCTCAGCCGCTCGATAAAAGAAACACTCTTTGGTGTTCGGCTCGATGAAAATGAGATACAGGAAACTCCATTCATGGGACGTGAAGCCGGATGAGGCTGTGAGGATACAGGAGATGCTGTCCGGCAGCGTGAGAATTCAGAGGGTCGATCGCGTGGAAACCGTGGCAGGGGCAGATGTCTCCTTCTCGGGATCGAGGGCATATGCGGCAGCAGTTCTTCTCGATTACCAAGATATGCGCATCCTGGATGCATCTTTCGCGGAGATGGATGTGAGCTACCCCTACATCCCGGGGCTGCTGACGTTTCGCGAGGGACCTGTCATACTCAGGGCTCTTGAGGGGATCGACAACGCTGACATCCTGCTCTTCGATGGGCAGGGTATCGCGCATCCGCGCAGATTTGGAGAGGCGAGCCATCTGGGGTTGCTCCTCGATCGTCCCTCTGTGGGGTGTGCAAAGTCGAAGCTCTGCGGGGAGTTCTCCGAGCCCGGGAAGGAGAGGGGATCATTCTCCCTGCTTGTCGATCACGGAGAGATCGTCGGCGCTGTCCTCCGCACCAGAACGAATGTCAGGCCTGTGTTTGTATCTCCAGGCCACATGTCAGACCTGAGCTCCGCGATCGAGATAGCGCTGAACTGCGCTAGATCTCATCGAATACCGGAGCCCCTGAGAATCGCACACATCCTCTCACTGAAAAGGGCAGGATCAAAGCGATGAGAGTTGGGTGAGATTCCTCTATCAGCTCGTCCAGGTGTTCTGCCAAAGACGCACATTTTTTGCTATCGGATCAGATGCTAAATATATACGCGCTGATATAAAAGTGGGCGGGAGAGGAAAAAAAATGTGCCCAGCTCTGCGTCTCAGCCTTTCAGCATCTCCGGCTTTGGTGAGCTGAAGCCTGAGGTGAAGAGGCTGCCGGTGATGTATGCAGTGCCTCCACAGATCAGCCCCACGAAGACAGGGTGGATGAGGGTATTCCCGTAGAAGTTCCAGATGACGATGGAGATGAATGACGCGAGAAGGCTTGCCACGAAGCCTGCTGAATTGCCCCTGCGCCAGTAGAGCCCGAACACAAGCGGCACAAATACGCAGCATGCGATCACCCCCATGCTTATCGAGACGAGGGGCACGATCTGTGAGGGGACGCGTATCGCCGAGACCGCTGCTGTGATGAGTATGACCACCCCAACAAGCCGCGTCAGGCGGAGGACTGTGCTCTCCGAGATCCCGGGTCGCAGGTAGTGCAGTATGTCCGATGTGAGCGAGGTCGTGGTAACAAGAACTATTGCGCTGATCGTCGACATCGCAGCAGATACCGCGGCAAGGAGAACAAGCGCGTCAAACCCGGGCGGCAGGTACGTCCTTGCGAGGAACGGCACCAGGCTGTCCGGATTTTTTATGAACGCACCAAGCTGCTCTCCGCTGAGAACACCATATGCGAGAACGCCGAGCGAGAATATGCATATGGAGTAAACCGCTATGGATACCGGGCCGTAGATGCCTGCGAAGCGCACAACCCTTCTGTCCCTGGCGGAGAAAATCATTATCAGGAGATCGGGAAGCGCGAGAAGCCCGAGGCTTATGGAGAAAGCCATGCCGAGTGTCCTCTGCCACGGCAGATCGATGCCGTTCATCGAGGTCACATATGCTGGAATTCTTGACCATATCTCAAAAGCGCCAGAGGTTGAGAGCACGCTTCCGTAAAGCAGCACCGCACCGCCGACCATGAGCACTCCCTGGAGGAAACCTATCCATATTATTGCAGGGAGGCCGCCGATAGCATAGTATATGGCCACTATGAGCACTGTTAACATCAGACCCTGAATGTATGTGACCCCTATCAGCCCCTGAAGGAGCGTGGCGCACCCCTTGAAGATGGGCACCAGGTAGACGGTATACAGCACGAGCATTATGGCGGCCAGCAGGACCTTCCCCACTGGCGATCTGTACCGCCTCTCCAGAAGCTGCGGTACCGTCTTCGCGTCATACTCCTTTGCTGCCTCCCATATCCTTCCCGCCATCAGCCATGCTAGGCATGCAAATGCGACATGGAAGAATGCGCAGAAGACCACCCATGGCATCCCTGCGGTGAGGCCATACCCGCCTCCGCCGAGGAAGGATGCCGCGCTGAAGTAGGCTGCTGTGTATGCCACTCCGATGATCGCAGGTGTGGCGATGTTTCTGTCAGAGAGAACAAAGCCGGAGAAAGTCCCCTGCCGGAGCCTCCAGGATAGGAAGAGAATCACAGTCACGTAGGCCAGGAGCAGGATCTGGTTAATCATGGTATCTCCTCATGAGCAGAAAGATGGTCACTGTGAGCATGAACACGATCGAGATCAGAAGCGCCAGATATGGAACGGGAATAATCATGCACAATCACCCCGATGAATTCTGCATTCGGCACATGTTTGCAGCACTGTTTGCATTATGGTTTCCTCCATACATCCATTGCTTTAATGTATGTTTTTGTGCTTTGATGCACTTCCATATTAAAACCCTTCCCTTGAACGAGGTCGCTGGCTCATAAAAATCCAGAGGTGGCAGCACCCAGGATGTGGTTGTGAGCTCGAATCACTGAGGTCAGCATGAAATCGATGTCTATCAGCACGGTATCACAGAGCCTGCATGGTCACATGCTGTTGGGTCGTGTGCCTGAATCGCTGGATCGAATTTCAGGAATCAGCACCATCTAGCACAGCAGATCACAAATCATGCGATGTCACATGCGGCTGGCTTCAATGATCTGAGCACACAATCTGCTGTTGATCCCATCGATAAAGCAGGCCACTTTCAGCTCAAGATCTGCCGTTCAAACCGATGTGCTGGTCATATGGGTGCATGGATCTCTGGTGCAGCCATCCTCAAAAAGGTTATATAATGTGATTTAAGGTTCTATGATGAACATATTGTTTCTCTAATCCATCTGGAGGACGACCGATTGAGATCCAAGATACTGCTCGATGAGGAGGATATCCCGAAGAGATGGTACAATGTGGCCGCAGATATGCCCCGGCCGCTCGACCCGCCGCTGAATCCGGCAACGCATGAGCCGCTGAAGCCGGAGGACCTCGAGGCGATATTTCCGAAGGCGCTCATAAAGCAGGAGATGAGCACCGAGCGCTGGATAGACATACCTGAGGAGGTGAGGGATGTCTACAGGCTCTGGCGTCCGACGCCTCTGTACAGGGCGGTCAGGCTCGAGAAGGCCCTCAGGACTCCTGCCAGGATCTACTACAAGTACGAGGGCGTGAGCCCTGCAGGAAGCCACAAGCCGAACACTGCTGTGCCTCAGGCCTACTACAACATGAAGGAGGGCATAGAGAGGATAGCCACAGAGACAGGCGCAGGCCAGTGGGGCTCGGCGCTCGCGCTTGCCACCTGCATCTTCGGCTTGAAATGCACGATCTACATGGTCCGCTCGAGCTACGATCAGAAGCCATACCGGAGGAGCATGATGCGGGTCTGGGGCGCGGAGTGCTTCCCGAGCCCGAGCAACAGGACGAACGCAGGCAGAAGGATCTTAGAGCAGTTCCCTGATACGCCTGGCAGCCTGGGGATAGCGATATCAGAAGCTGTTGAGGACGCAGCCACGCATGATGATACGAACTACGCCCTCGGATCTGTTCTGAACCACGTGCTTCTCCACCAGACCGTCGAGGGGCTTGAGGTAAAAAAGCAGTTCGAGCTCGTGGACGATTACCCTGACGTGATTTACGGATGCTGTGGCGGTGGGAGCAACTTCCCGGGAGTCTGCTTCCCATTCATCCCCGACAAGCTCAATGACAGAAAGGAGCTCCGGCTTGTGGCATGCGAGCCGACTGCGTGCCCGAGCCTCACCAAGGGTCTGTACACATACGACTACGGGGATACAGCCCGCCTGACGCCGCTGCTCAAGATGTACACGCTCGGCCACGACTTCGTCCCGCCGGGAATACATGCCGGAGGGCTGAGGTACCACGGGGATGCACCACTGCTCTGCAACCTGGTGAACGCTGGAATCATCGAGGCCCAGGCGTTCCGCCAGCGAGAGGTCTTCGAGGCAGCGACGACCTTCGCCCGCGCGGAGGGCATCGTGCCAGCACCGGAATCTGCACACGCGATCAAGCCCGCGATCGACGAGGCGATCAGGTGCAGGAAGACCGGAGAGGAGAAGACCCTGCTGATAAACCTGAGCGGCCACGGGCACTTCGATCTCTCTGCGTACGATGCGTACAACGATGGAATCCTCGAGGATTACGAGTATCCAGAGGAGCTGGTGAGGCAATCGCTTGCCAGGCTGCCGAAGGTGTAGGCTTGGGTTTCTGATAAATCCGATCGCTGGAATGGGGGGAGCGGTCGGGCTCAAGGGCACCGATGGCGTCGCGGCACTCGCGGAGCGCCTCGGCGCCTCGCCGGTGTCCAGAGGTAGAGCGGAAAGAGCTTTCAGAAGGCTTCTGGAGCTGTTCGGTGGACACATCCCCGCGCATGTGCTCACCGCGGGCGGGCCCATGGGCGGGGATCTGCTCTCGGAGCTGGGCGTGGAGCACTCTGTTGTGCACACTCCGGGAGAGAGAACAACAGCTGAGGACACGAAAAGGGCATGCTCCATATTCGCATCTGAGAATGTGGACCTGATACTTTTCTGCGGAGGAGATGGCACCGCGAGGGACGTTGCATCCGTATCTGGTGACCTCCCGATCCTCGGAATACCAGCGGGCGTGAAGATGCACTCCGGCGTATTTGCTGTGAGCCCGGAAGCCGCTGCAGATCTTGCCTCTGGATACATAAGAGGCGAGCTGCGAGCCAGGGAGACCGAGATAGCTGATGTGGACGAGGAGCGCTACAGAAGGGGCGAGCTTGTGGTGCGTATCTACGGCGTGGCCAGGACGCCCTATCTACCGGTGCTGGTTCAGCAGAGGAAGCAGATATACGCAAGCTCTGATGAGGAGCACTCCAGGCTCGAGATCGCTCAGTTCGCCAGCGAGTTCATGAGCGACGGCTCCTACTACATCCTTGGAGCTGGAACCACGACCGCGAAGATCGCAGAGCTTATCGGATGTGAGAAGACTCTTCTGGGTGTTGATGTCATCCGGAACGGGAGGACGGTGATGAAGGACGCCTCTGAGCGAGACCTCCTGAAGCTTCTCGAGGGGATCGATGGGGATGTGAGGATCATCGTCAGCCCGATAGGTGCTCAGGGATTCATACTCGGAAGAGGCAGCCAGCAGATAAGCCCGCGGGTTCTGAGGATCGTGGGGCCGGAGAAACTGATTATTATAGCGACACCTCACAAGCTCAGAGATCTGAAGCACCTTCTGGTAGACACCGGAGACTTGGAGATGGACAGGGCACTGGCTGGGAGGCGGCAGGTGGTGACTGGATACCGGATAGCTCAGCTCAAGGAGGTCAGGGCTGCGAGCGATGTTTTGGAGACGGGAGATTAAGAGCGAAGAGGAGCTTGTGTCTGATGTGAAATCTGAGTTGCTCTGGCACTCGATCTGAATCTATCATGGACTGTGGATCCAAATCCCTCAGCTCACGAGAAACCTGCTCCTGTCTTCAAGGCCGTAGGGGATCGCTGAGCGGCGGAGGCTATCTCCTCCTGGGGTTCAGACGAAAGGGTATGGATCTGCTGATCCTTTCTCCATACCTCCCGCGGAGCTCGACTTTTATCGTGTAATCCCCCGGCCTCCAGAGGCCGGTCTCCCAGAAGGTGGTGTAGATGCTGTTTAGATCAAAGTCGACCATCGGGATCTCCGCCTCCTTCCCAGCTCCTGTTATTGTTGATGTAACCTCCTCGACCTCGCCTGCGACGAGCGCCTCTATCACAACAAGATCCCCCACGTTCGCCTCATTCGAGCTCACGTCGACACTCCTAAGCTCAGGCCCAGCGACCGTTTCCGGGTCCTCTCTGAGGCAGAGAACTGCCCTTGTGATGTTCATCGCCCCCCAGCCGAATGTGTTATCCGCTCCCGGATCCCCCAGATCATCCGCTGATCTGAGAAGCACCCTTTTTACATCAGCTGGGGTGAGGTTCCCGAAGCCCTCCAGAATCAGAGCAGCAGCTCCAGCAACCTGTGGAACAGCCATGGATGTACCGCTCATGCAGCTCTCATCGTTCTTCGTCCCCGCAAGCGCCGACGGCACATCGACCCCGATGGTCACTATGTCAGGCTTGATCCTCCCATCGGATGTGGGGCCACGTGAGGACCTCTCGAAGATCTTCCCTTTCGCGTCTATGGCGCCGACGGTTATCACCTCCTCAGCCTCTCCAGGAACGACGATGGAGGACGGCGATGGGCCGGAGTTGCCTGCCGCCACAACAACGACGATCCCATCCTCGACCATCCTGTTGCAGGCCTCGTCGAGGAGCGTCGGCCTCTCAGAGCCCTTGTCCCCTCCGACGCTGAATGATATCACCCTGATATCATACACATCCCTGTTCTTGGCACACCAGTCGAGCGCAGAGAGTGCGTCTGATAGATAACATGATCCATCCCGGTCCATGACCTTGAGCACCACGAGCCTGGAGCCGGGAGCAACACCGATGCCCTTTGTGCCGGATATCAGGCTTGCGCAGTGCGTTCCATGGCCGTTGTCATCATACGGCTTCTCAAGGTTGTTGACCATATCGACAAACGCGACGATCTTGGGGTCTGGTGTGGCTGGATCATCATCAAGATCGTCCAGAGATTCATGCTCCGCATCCACGCCTGTATCTATCAGCGCAACCGTCACGCCCCTGCCTGTCAACCCTGTTGCCGCCCTCCTGGGGTTCTCAGGTGGCCCTGGAAGTTCTGATCCATTTCCCCCGCACTGCTCCCCGAGGATCCTGAGCTTCTGATCCCTGTAGATCCCCCTCACGCCCCTGAGCCTTGCCAGCTCCGGGATCCTGTTCCCCGGAACGAGCATGGCACTTCCTCTCAGAATATCCAGGTTCCTCAGTTTTTCGCCTTCTGACCCTGTCACATTATCGTCATGAAGCACTATCACCCTGGTCTCCTCAGGGCCGAGCGATTCGAGCGAGTCCTCTATCCTGTTCGCGTTGAGGTCCAGAGGATCCAGAACCTTGAGCGACCTGCACGGGGATATGGCCGCGTTGCCTGCCCTGTCCACGGCAACTATATTTATATCATAATCACCTGGCGCCAGGTTCGAGCCGCAGTAGCCGATGTACCTTCCATCCCCGTCCAGATCGAACATTAGCACCTGTTTTCTGCCGACCTCTGCGTATACCGAGGAGATGCCGGATCTGTCGTACACATTCGCGCTTATCTCAGCCCGTGGATCGCCGCGCTTCATCTGGTAAGGAAAAATCCTGGGATTGGTTATCACTGGCGGCGTGGTGTCGCTGTGATCCCTCTCCATAAGGGCCCTGAACTCCTTCTGGAACCATCTTGCCGCCCTGTCTGAGATGAACGGGTCCTCGGCGAAGACTATGGAGAAGAGAAGAGCAGCCGCTAGGGCTGCCGAGAAAATACATACCGCCTTTCTGCTTAGGAGCCTTTTCTCCTGATCGCCCATCTACATCTGATGCACCTACTGGATCACAACTGTGAGGGCGTTCTCGAACTCCTTTGAGAGCGAGTACACCGTCACAACAAAGCTGACTGAGTAGCTGCCAGGGGTTGCGTTTGTCGCGTCCCACGTCCCGACGTACTCATCATCAGAGACCCTCTCCATGGGAACAGACGCGACCTCACCGCCCTGCGAATCCCTTATCATAGCGGTGCATGTGAAGTACTGCGTGGAGCTGCCCAGGCTCAGCCCTGGGTTCTTGTTCTTCGTGAGCGAGCCTGCCCACACCGTTATGGGCTCGCATGTGGCACAGCCCATCACGCTGAGCTTCGTCAGATTCCCCTCCTCAGTCCCGCTCGCGTTCTCTGCGCCATCCTCCGGCAGCTCAAAGACCGCGTGGATCCTCACAGGTCCGGGGGTCGAGGGATTCGGCTCAGCTCTTGTCAGTGTGCTGTTGAGCCTCATCCTGAATGCTGGCAGGTTCTTAAGCCAGTCGTTCCATGTGTAGATCCTGGCATCGTATCCCATCATCCTCAGCGCAAACCAGACCATCGACGCCTTGAACTCTGTGTTCGCGTAGACAACAACAGGCTTATCCTTTGTAAGGCCTGTGAAGACGCTCGCCAGCTCGGACTCGTCCTTCAGCCTGCCATTTTCGAGGACCGATTCGTAGGGTATGTTCAGGGCTCCCGGTATCGATCCCTGGCCGAACGCATCGAATGTCCTGGAATCCACGATCTGCACATCAGCGTTCCTCACGTAATCATTCGTGGCCAGCAGCTCCGATCTGATCCCCTGAACCGTGTAGGTCGTGGCAGGTCTCACATACGGTGCGCTCTGCACAGGTAGACCTGCAGCCTTCCAGTCTGCTGTATCCCCATCCAGGAGCTTCAGCCTGCTCTCGTCGTGCCCTATGTACAGCATCAGCCAGTACACGAACGTGGCCGCAAATGGCCCACCCACGCATGTCGGGCAGTCGTAATCGGTGCCTGTCAGCACCACTCTGTCATTTGGAGTAATACCTGCGCTTCCGAGAAGCGCTGCGATCTCATCCACCGATTTGAGCTTCTTGTTCTCGTTGTAGAAATCCATGTAGTTTATGTGCACCGCGCCGTCTATGTACTCGCTTGCGCCATTGCTCACATCCAGAACCACATCGGAGCGGGCGACGGCTGTGACCGGCACAAGCATGCTGCTCGATCTCACCGGCGCGCTTTCGGTCGTCTGGGTTTTATCGCTCTTCGCCTCTGTCTCAGACGTCTGGAGGCTCTTGTTGAATAGCGGGTTCTTGAGCCTCTCTGTCTTTGCGGAGATCACCGGGGCTGAAGTCTTCTCCTCCTCCGGCCCCAGGCTTTTCAGGAACCCCTCATGCGGATACTCTTCGTAATCTGGCTTGCACATCGGGCATGCAGCGCTTGCCCACTGCATGCTAACTGCGGAGATGATAAGCATCATTCCAAGCACAGTAATGAATCTGCGAATCATGATCTTCCTCTCAGCTGGGCCATCGCAGCCTCAAAGCTGCGTCCGGCCCTGGGTGTGATCCTGAACTTTCCTATAGCCTCTTCTAGTTCATATCCTCTTCTGTCCGTCGCTGTGATCACAACGGAGTACTCACCGGGATCAAGAAGTGCGGTGGTGAGAGAGCCCTCGTAGTGATCACCGGCCTGGTAGAGACGCACATACGACCTCGACTCAGGGATCCGTGCTGATACCTGTGATAGACCATTGAGGGATTCGATCCATGCCTTTATGAGAAGCTGTTCTCCAGCTTCAATCTCCTCCGGCACGCTCGCATTCATTATCCTGATCGGCCTGAGCTCGTATCCCATGACCGGGTACATGTCCCTCGAGCGGTTGCTGATCTCTCTAGGAGTGTCACCGAATCCATCCGCCCCGGGTACGTCCTGAGCAGGTCCGCTGTGCTCATCAGCACCGGTGTAATCGCTCCATGCGTTCCCTCCAGCAGGGTACGGAGCGTTCCATATGTTCTCCCCTCTGTCCACCGCCTGGACCACATTGTCGATGAGGTAATTGGAGTAAAAGATGTTGCTGTTCGACTCCACGAAGATCCCTGTGGGGCTTTGAGTGATGTTGTTCCCCACCACAGTGTTGCCATCGCTCCTTCCCTGTATCTGTATTCCGAACCTCATGTTGGAGCGTATATCGTTGCTGAGGATCTCGTTTTCGCCTGAGTCCAGGAGGGATATCCCCGCGACCTGGTTATCGGTGATCGTGTTGTTTTTTATCACGTTTTGCTTGCAGTTGAACCGCAGATCGATCCCGTTCGCCTTGTTCCCAGAGATCAGGTTCTCCTCTATGATGTTGTTCGAGCAGCCTGTGAACATGTAGACCCCGTACATGTTGCCGTTGAGCGTGTTCCCTCTCACCGTGTTGTTCGAGCATGATGTTGAGAGGTGTATTCCATACGCCCCGTTGTTGCTAGCGATATTGTTCACGATCAGATTATCGTTGGAGGAGTCCGTGAGGTATATCCCGTACCAGCCCTCCCCGACGACGCCGTTGTAGCTGGCGTTGTTGTTCGCAATTATGTTCCCGGAGGATGTGAGAAGAACAATTCCCGGCTGCTTGCATCCTGTCACGGTGTTGTTTGTGATGCTGCATCCCCTGACCCTGCTCAGCCGTATCCCGTAGAGGCCGTTTCTCACTGCAAATCCGCTTATGTTCACCATGTCCGCCTCAACGCTTATGCATGCATCTGAAGATGATGCTATGACAGTCGCCCCATTGCCTATGAGGTTCAGGCGCTTGTTCACTGTAAACTTCTCATAAACTCCCGGTCCCACAATTATGGTATCTCCCGGAGACGCGGCATCTATGCTCCTCTGTATATCGCTTCCAGCATGTATTGTGGCTGCGCTGCATGTCATTGAGAGGGCTAGCAATGCGAATACAACTGCTGGTATGCACAGACCGAAAATCATGCCGCATGGATTTACAGCTGTCTCTTCCGGAGTCCCAGGCCATTTGATGCTCTGCCAGCTCAGGCGAATGCTCAATCGATCACCCCGGCTAACGAGATGTGATCATCTTATAAATCTTGCTCACCGTGGAGGTCTCTAAATTCTGAGAGCCGGTCCGGTGCATGTCTTATGGACAGAAGCCTGTAAGATCTACACTCCGAGTGTTGATGCCCTCAATTTCCGGTCACGGACCTGAATAGCTGAATAGGTTCCGGAATCAGTATGCATCGACATAATGCTATGAATACAGGTCCTGTACTTGAATCACTTAATGGAAACTCAGGGGTCGGCGTTCTCAGACACAGCAGATAACAAATCCTGCGAGGTCACATGCTGCTGGGTTCAATGATCTTAGTACACGACTTGGATACATACCTGAGAACTCCTAAAAACTAAGCTTTTTGATATAAAACTACTTTAATATAAGCATGCATCGACACGCGCAGATTGTTGAACAGAAGGTTAATAGGAGTCCTCATGCTATTCAGTCAAACAAGTACAAAGTACACGACCCGATTCATATCCTTTTGAGCGAGCGCTCTACTTTATTGCTTTTGCCTTGAAGAAGGTGTAGCAGAAGGTTCCGGAAGGAGGCTCTGCTGTGCGATAGAGGTCAGCGATCCCTTTATCCCAGGACTCCCTATCTGCCATGCCATTTGAGATCGCCTGGTCCCTCACACCTTCGACCATCGGTATGATGGTCCTTCTGACAAATCCCTCCACCATCTCGGGGTGCGTCTCATCGCTATACACCATTCGCGGGGATACGGATATGCCGGTAAAGCCTGCTGCCTTGATCAGCGGATATAGTCGCCGGCCTATGAGTGAGTCGCAGCCGATTGATGCCTGTACATCGATAAGACAGCGCCATACCCTGAGTGCCTCAGGGGTCTCTGGATAAAAGTAGCAGGATCCGTGATCACCTTCGATCACGGTTATAGTGCCGCCCTTCTTGAGAACTCTGTACAGCTCTGCAAGCGCCATATCTGGCTCCTTGAGGTGCTCTAAAAGGAAGCAGACGAAGATGTCATCAAATGTCTCATCATCGAACGGCAAGCGGAATGTATCTGCCTGGAGCAGCCTGATGTTTGCAGCATTGAGACTCTTCAGCTCAGCTCCTGCTCTCAGAAGGGAGCTCCTGGATATGTCCAGCGAGATTATTACAGCATGCGGGCTGGATGCGGCAAGGATCCTGGATTGCGAGCCTGTACCGCAGCCGGCCTCGAGAACCAGACGCCCTCTCTGATATGATGTGTCGAAGTGCAGCAGATGTGCGAGTGTCGCAGCCTGGTCTGATAGCCGCTCAGCCTCACGATCTGAGTAGCCGTGAACGTAGCATTCTGTCATAGGTCGACCACTTGCTAAAGGATTTCTATAAAACTATCGGACCTGTCCGAATAACATTAGCACCTTCTGACGAGGTTATAGTAAAAATGGTGGTCACTGCAATCGCTTATAACCTCCATCAGCTCTGCACCCTGAAAAAGGCCAACATAATTTGAACCCAGCGGAAACCATCAAATTAAACACGAAAAACATGGTAAAACCGGGACAAATCAGGAGAATATGGTCCCTAATGTGCCAAATAAACAATCAAAGCCAGATGATGAGCTGAAGATACATGTAAATAGAAATCCTCACCTGCATCGCCTGAACTCAATGATACACCTGCATTTGCTGTATCGCAACCCAAAAACACATATAACTCCTGACTCAGACGGGATGAGAGCTGAGCGGGGATCGCAGGATGCGCAGGATACTTGTCACGAACGATGACGGGATTTATGCCCCCGGGCTCCGGGCGGCGGTGAGGAGCGTCGAGGATCTTGGTGAAGTGGTGGTGGTAGCACCGTCCGGCCAGAGGAGCGGAGTTGGCAGGTCTGTCTCGGTATTCGAGCCGCTGAGAATGGCAGAGGTGAGCCTCGACGGGAAAAGAGCGTATGCGGTCTCCGGCACCCCAACAGACTCAGTCATACTGGGCATATTTGTTGTGATGAAAGGAGAGCTCCCGGATCTCGCAGTCTCTGGCATAAATGTGGGGGAGAACATCAGCACAGACACCGTCACAACCAGCGGAACCATCGGCGCTGCCATAGAGGCCGCCAGTTATGGGATTCCCGCGATCGCTGCGTCGATACAGGTCGCGGATCAGGGCGACAAGTTCGATAACAACCACTCGGTGGAGTACAGGTTCGACACAGCAGTCAGTATTCTTCGCAGGATCGCTATCAGGGTCCTGGAGAGGGGCATGCCTGAAGGGGTCGATATCCTGAACATCAACCTGCCGCTGAACGCCACAGAGGAGACGGAGATAGTCGTCACCAGGCTCGCAAGGAAGATATTCAGGACCGCCGTGGAGGAGCGCAGGGATCCAAGAGGACGTCCGTACTACTGGATCGGAGGGGATCTGATATGCAGCGAGAGGGAGGGCACGGATGTCAGGGCGGTGTATCAGGATGGCAAGATCTCGGTGACCCCGTTAACGATCGATTCCACAGCAAGGGTCGATTTCGCGGAAGTTCTTGATCTTGTGGAGACCTAGCCTCTACAGGGAATGCAAGGCAGCGCACCTACTGCAGCAGGGGATGGGATCTGATTGGAGACAGAGCTGCTCAGGGATGTGGTGATCATATTTGGCCTGTCCTCAGCTGTGCTCTTCCTCTTCCACAGGATCAGGATGCCTGCGATTCTGGGGTATCTCATAACAGGTGTTATTGCCGGCCCCCAGTGTCTGGGTTTGATCCGCTCCCTGGATCAGGTCGCGGTCCTGGCGGAGATCGGCGTTATACTGCTTCTCTTCACGGTCGGCATAGAGATCTCGCTCAAGGATATGCTCCAGATAAAGAGGTTTGTTCTGGTCGGTGGCTTTCTCCAGGTGATGTTCACCACACTTGCGGTGCTTTTTGTTCTGGTGAATCTGGATAGGCCGCTTGGAGAGGCTGCGGCACTGGGATTCATGGTATCGCTCAGCAGCACTGCCATAGTTCTCAGGATAATACAGCAGAGAGGGGAGTTTGATGCGCTTCACGGGCGGACCATACTTGGCATACTGATATTTCAGGACATCATAGTGGTCCCGATGATGCTGCTCATACCAATGCTGCCCGGAGCAGCGGTATCCAGAGCGGAATCACCTCTGTTCATCATCCTCAAAGCGATGCTGCTCATAGCAGTCGTGATCGTAGGCGCGAAGTGGATCGTGCCGGAGATTCTCTATCAGGTTTTGAAGACGAGGGATCACGAGCTTTTCATCCTCTTCACGGTAGGCATGTGCTTTGCTGTGGCATGGCTCAGCTCTTTCGCAGGGCTCTCTCTGGGACTGGGCGCATTTCTGGCCGGGCTGGTGATATCCGAGTCTCCCTACAGTCTCCACGCGATCGGGAACATCCGACCGCTGCGTGATGCATTCTCAAGCTTCTTTTTCGTATCCATCGGCATGCTTCTCGATCTCAGGGTGCTCATGGAGAACACAGCATTCATCATAGCTCTTACAATATGTGTCATATTAATAAAAGCAATAACATCAGCATTGGCGACATCCATCATCGGTCTTCCAGTGCGCATGGTGGTGCTTGTCAGCCTGGCGCTGAGCCAGGTCGGGGAGTTCTCCTTCATACTCTCCAAGGTCGGTCTGGACTCAGGTATCATATCCCCTGAGGTGTACCAGCTGTTGCTTGATGTGACAGTGCTGACGATGGCCGCCACAACCTTCATGATAGCCATCTCTCACAGAGTAGCGGCTGGCTTCTCACAGCTCTCAAGATACGATGAGCTTGATGGGATCGGAAAGCGTCAGACGCTAAGGGACCATCTCATAATCGTTGGCTTCGGGGTGAATGGAAGAAACGTTGCCATGGCAGCTAGGTCGAAGGGCATACCGTATGTTGTAGCAGATGTAAATCCAGATATTGTGAGGAGCGAGGGCGGGAATGGAGAACCCATCTACTACGGGGACGCGACACAGGAGTCGGTGCTGAGGCATCTCGGAATAAGAGATGCCAGGGTGATAGTGATCGCCATCTCAGATCCACTGGCCACACGCCAGATCGTCGAGATGGCAAGACGTCTCAATGAGGATATTTTTATAATAGCCAGAACCCGATACGTTCAGGAGGTTGGGGCCCTTCACAGCCTCGGCGCAGACGAGGTCGTTCCAGAGGAGTACGAGACATCTGTCAAGATATTCGCGAAGGTTCTTGAGAGGTATCAGCTCTCCAGGGACGATATCGAGAGGATTGTGGAGGACGTGCGCGCCGGGGATTACAGCCTCTTTCGCAGTGTATGCGAGGAGGCATACTGCGATGCAAACCTGAAGCCCATGGGAAAGGTGATCTACACCATAAGAGTGCCTGAGGGCTCAAAGGCTGCAGGCAGACCCCTCGATGAGCTCGGCATCGAGGGCATACTTGCGATAAACAGGGGAGATGAGACGCTGAAGCCCATCGGCGGATTGAGGCTGCAGGAAGGCGACATTCTGATAGTGATCGGCCCACCTGAAAAGATCCGTGAGGTCGAGAGCATGCTGACTGAAACTGCCTCTGACTCAGAGCGCTGAAGTGCTCCACGCAGCGCTGCCCACCATAAACTCGCAGGTAATACAGCGAGGTCATGGGCGTGGATCTGATGGAGGGCAGCAGGGCGCAGCCTGCGGTCTCCAGGCCAATGGGGAGGTCACACAGCCAGACAATCAGGTATCACAGTAACCGCTGCGCAGAAGCCGGCCCTCGGATAAAGTCATCGCCGCGCTCAGGAGCCCTCTCTCCATCCCAGATACACCCACTGATCGTATACAGCTATGGAGCTGCTGTTATCGATCAGCCTGCCCTCCCATCCGAGAGTCCCGAGGAGATCTGCGACCCTCTCAGCCTCCCTCCTCGAGTAAACTGTGTATAGGACGGTATTCCTGGCGAGAGATGATGATCTGGCTATTATCTCCTTCCAGATATGCCAGTTCGAGTCGTCTATCAGCCCCACCATGAATCCCATCACAGCATCGAAGCTCTCCGCGCTGAAGAACCTGGGGAGGAGCCTCGCATCCAGCACGAACGTTCTCATGGGATCCAGAGCGCCGGATCTCAGACCCTGGCACACCTCGCATCGGTCTATGTCCATTGCCCACGGATCTGCTCCGAGCGTTCTCAGAACCATCGTCCCAGTGCCGCTTCCGCATCCAACCTCAAGCACGCTGGCTCCATCGAACACCACATCATCGAGGAGCTCTCTCAGCATGCACTCAAGTCTGGATACCCTGTCCTCAGGATGGTGAACAGCGCCGCTCTCCATACAGCTCTCGCAGAATACGCCCTCCATCAGAGATACCGAGAGGCACTCCACAATCGCCTGGAAGAGATCGTCAGCATTCACATTAACCCTCCTGCAATCCATGCGTCTGATGAGATCACTCACCGGCCTGATCTCCGAGTAGAGATCTGTAATGAGAATCCAGAGATCCTGAGGCTCCGAGTACAGCGCAAGTGTTCTGTCGTTAACAGCAATGGCTCGATCGAAATCATCAGCCTCAGCCACAATGTTCCTTGTGACCGGAAGCCATATGAGATCCTCCAGGGACTCCTCTGCAAGGAAGACGCACTCATCCTCTCCGAGATTGAGCATCTTGTTAATCTGCACAGCAGTATTGCTTTGAGCATGCAGATATGAACCTTCGCACCAAACCCACTTGCACTTATAATGTTAATCATAAAATAATATTTTAACTATCATATGCACACCCCGAGGCGGGCAGCTGCTGGCTAAATCAGAGGCCTTGGCTGGCGATCTGCATGCAGATACGGCAGGCTCGATCTGTGTATCACAAGTGGGCCCTTGAAGTGGAGCGCCCTGTTCAGGACGAGCCGCTTTCCCTCCTGGGTCATGGCGAAGACCGGTATTGAGATGCCTATCTGGAGCATTGCCCTCGCTCCCACGACATCCCTCACAGCGCTTGATGCGCAGGACCAGATGATATCACAGCTCTCTGCCAGTGCGACAGCCTCATCCCTGCCTATGCCGGTGGTGTGTACCGCAAGGATCAAAGGCCTCCTTTCAGCCCTCGCCCCTATCGCACGAAGATCTCTGGCATCACAGGACATGGTGCCAGTTATGGTAACAGCAACCCGCTCAAAGCCCGCATCGAGTGCGGCCACGAAACCCCTGATCTGGTCTATGGTAGCATTCCTATCGATAAGGATGCATCCCCGCTCCTCCAGGCCATCCTGGATCTCCTTTACGGGCTCTGTCTTTATGAGCCCTGTCATGTGCGCTCCGACAGCCTGCAGCACATCCGGTCTGGTTATGACAGCAGTCCCGGCGCCGTCGCAGACAACGACAGCAGCGTTCACCAGGCCCTCGATCATTCCATCCATGAGGATCTCCGATGCGCCGAAGCTCACCGGATCCTCTGCAAGCTCAAGAACCCGATGCGGGCTGTACATGCCGAGATCCCTGATGTGACTGCGAATCACATTTTCCACTGTCTCACGGTTCTCCTCATGGATCCCGTAGAGATCCCTCCTGAGAGGGCAGAACCTGATCTGGGGATCGGTCAGGACCTCAGGCACCCCATCCCTGATCCTCACCAGCGCCTTCGCCATCTCAGCAAGATGCTCTGCCATCCAGGAAGCATTGATCCTGGATGCACTTATACCTGTGCATCAGTGCCAGGTAACATACCCAGATGCCATTTCCTGCAGTTAATTGATCCATGAACGCCTCCCGAGCGTGGATGCATGAGTTTATATCGTTGAAGATCGAAGATGCTACCATGAGTGAATCGTCAGCTATGACGGATCAGGAAAGCCTGATCGAGTCGTTCACCAAGAGGATCGCAGCGCTCGAGAGGGAGAACAGGGCACTGGCTGAGGAGGCCGAGGCCCTCCGCATGGAGCGCGAGGAGGCCAGAGCGAAGCTCTTTGAGTCTCTGATATCAAACAAGAAGTATCTGCGCGAGCTTGAGCGTCTGAAGAAGGAGAACGCTCTGCTGAGGCGCATGCCGCTGTTTCTGGCCACAGTGATAGAGGTGGGCGACGACTACGTCATGCTCAGACAGCATGGGAACAACCAGGAGTTCATAACCACAGCTCCCCCAGAGATAATGGAGAAGCTGCAGCCGAACAGCAGGGTTGCCATAAACAACTCCCTGACGATAGTGCGACTCCTGGAGAGATCTGTGGATGTCAGGGCGAAGACGATGGAGCTGATCGAGGCTCCTAATGTGACGTATGATGATGTTGGAGGTCTCGACTCCCAGATACAGGAGATACGCGAGACCGTTGAGCTTCCGCTGACAAGGCCGGAGCTCTTCAGCAACATAGGAATAGAGCCGCCCAGGGGGGTGCTCCTCTACGGGCTCCCGGGCACCGGCAAGACGCTCCTAGCCAAGGCTGTTGCACACCATGCGAAGGCAACGTTCATACACATGTCTGGAAGCGAGCTCGTCCACAAGTTCATCGGAGAGGGCGCGCAGCTCGTGCGGGACATATTCCAGATGGCCAGAGAGAAGGCGCCATCGATAGTCTTCATCGATGAGATAGACGCTGTGGGAAGCATCAGGACACATGATGGCACAACAGGCAGCGCAGAGGTCAACAGGACCATGATGCAGCTCCTGGCCGAGATGGACGGGTTCCGGGAGAGAGGGGATGTCAAGATCATAGCTGCGACAAACAGGATAGACATCCTGGATCCCGCGCTCCTCCGGCCAGGCAGGTTCGACAGGATCATAGAGATCCCGATGCCCAACGAGGTCGCGAGGCTGAAGATACTTGAGATCCATACGAGAAGGATGAAGAAGTCTGATGATGTGGATCTCTCAGCCATAGCAAAGCAAACAGATGGCGCAAGCGGAGCCGAGCTGAAGGCAATTGCTGTCGAGGCTGGAATGAACGCGATAAGGAGAGAGGCCACCGTGGTCACCATGGATGACTTCAGACAGGCTGTGAAGAAGGTGCTCGGCGAGGAGGAGAAGACAGACGAGTCTCTCAGGATGTTCTACTGAGCCTGAGAGCTCAGCAACCTATTTTCAGGATGTTATTTTCAGGATGCCCGCAGAGCGCTTCCCGGCAATCGCCTGCACATGTCTCACAAAAGCGATGTGCTTGGGGGCTGTGGACATCCCATCGACGCATGGATAGATCGCATGCATCGTCTTGGGTGAAGAGCTCCACCGAGACCCCACATGCTCTGCAGATGTTTTGTGTCCAGCAACCCACAGCACAGAGCTGCCGGGTCTGTTAACTGAAACAAATAAAAAAAGCAGGTAGATCCTTACTCGATGTGTATTGCCTCAGACGGGCAGGCCTCTACGCATGTGCCGCACTCTGTGCACTTCTCCGGGTCGACTACTGCTATCTCCTCGTCATCGAGTTTGATAGCCTCCTCCGGGCACTCCTCCACACAGGTTCCACAGCTCACGCATTCCTCTCTGTTAACTACTGCAGGCATTACGAAATCCTCCAATTTTGCCTTTTATCGGCCAGTATCGTGGAGTAGGCAGATATGATATATACCTTTCGTCAGCAGCTTTTGCAATCGATTCGAATGCAGCATGCAATATTACAGAGGCTCCTCCAGGCGAATTAGCGGAATATTGAGAATGGCGAAAGGGGAAGCTTCAACGTTACCGAAAATACGGCTCAATCAAGCTTTCCGATGATTCGCGGAGATGAGCCTTACAGAAAATGCGGATCTCAGGGGTGGCCCGGCTGGCCGAGTGCGGGCTCGAGCAAGTGGATTATTCTGCTGAAATCGACAACCACAGGGAGATATTCCACAAACCCGGAGGGGCTGAACGCTGCGGATTTCATGATGCAGAGTAAACGACCGGCTAGCTCAGATCCCTGTATCTCTTCCGGTCCCTGAGCTCCTGCTGCTTCGCAGCATTCCAGCCGCTGACAGCCTGCAGGTATCCGGTTATCCTGCTGATGTGATCCACCTCAGGAGATCTGCAGCGCGGGCACGTATCCTGGAGCCCCGGAGAGATCGCGCAGCAGCTCAGACACACAGTCATATCCCTGGTGAACGCGAAGTACCCGATCTGGGTGTTCTTCGCGAGGTTCATCCCGAAGCTCATCAGCGACTCCGGATCCGGATCGTTCTCTCCCAAGAAGATATGGAAGATGTTGCCCCCATCCACTATCGGGAAGAAGACATGCTCCAGCATGGCCCTCTCCATGATCGGGATGTCTGCATTCACGCACACATGGGTGCCATTTGTGTAGTAGACCGGCAGATCTCTGGTCCGATGGAGGTTCTCCAGTGCAGTCTTGAGATCTCCCTTCACAACACGCATTGCGCACTCCCTGTACTCATCATGCAGCAGATCCGAGACGGCAAATCGCTGTGCTGTGGTCTCTGCTGGGGTCCTCGCAAGCGCGATTGTCATGCCATGATCCCTGCTCAGCTTTTTGACATAAAGCTGCATCTCGGTCATCGCCCTGACGGCAAACCGCCATGCATCCCTTGATTCGTGCATCTGTTTCCCTGTATGGAACTGGACCATCTCGTTTATGCCCACGACGCCTATTGTGTAGACGAGCTTTTCAAGATCAACAGCCATCGCGCCCCTCTCTCCGGTGACCGGATCCCTGGGCTGCTGGGTGGCAAACGGCATCCGTCCGTTTGCTATGATCTTGCTCATCCACTCCCTCTTCACCTTGAAGATCTCGACGGAGACATCCATCAGTTCTTTGAGATACTCGAAGAGCAGCTCGTCCTCCCCGCGCGCCTTGTATGCAGCCCTCGGGCAGTTGAGCGAGACGACCTGCCACGAGCCCATCGAGAAGTGCTTTCCATCCCTGAAGTACAGCTTGTCCTCAAACTCTGTGTCGTTCTGGATGGTGGAGGAGAACTGGTATGCGCAGCACTGGTAGCACGATATCCCCTTTCCGGCGCCTCTGTACTCAGGGAGCTGGTTGTCGAAGTACGGCGCGCCGTATTTTGCTGCAAGCTTGAATGCCATCAGGTACAGGTCTCTGTATGCCGGCAGGTCCGGATGTTCCCTGTTGAAATCCTCATCCTCCTTCATGAAGTCAGGCTCAATGCTTATCTCCGGCTTCGGGAAGTTGAACGGCTTGCCCCAGTAATCGCCCTCCAGCATGACCTCCATCAGTGCCTTGAAGGCCAGCCGGACCTCCCTCTCGAACTCGCCGTAAGTGCGACGTGGCGCCTGCTCCCCGTTCCATATCCGGCCCTTGTAGACGACCGGCTTGTCCTTCCAGATCCTGGGCACTCCGGGCGTGAGCTGGACTGAGGAGAAGACGAGCTGCCCGCCGCGCGCGACCATCATCTGGGTCATCTCGTACACAAACATCTGCATGAGCTGCTTGATCTCCTCGTAGCTCAAACCCTCCAGATACGGCGCCACGAACGTCAGGAAGTTGTAGAAGCCCTGCCCTCCCGCGAAGTTGGTCTGCGCGCTGCCCAGCGCCTTCACAGCATGTAGTATCGCCACCTCAGGCTTCTTTGCGGGGCCTGCGACAGATGCCTTGGTTCCGCGGCCATCCGGCATCAATCCGTAGTAGAAGAAGTACCTGAGATCATGGTCCTGGCAGAACGGCCTTGTGCCGAAGTACTCCAGATCGTGGATGTGGAGGTCCCCGGAGATGTGATGATCCGAGAGGTGCGGGGGAAGAAGCAGGAGGTACTGCTCCTTGCTTATCTTATCGGCCTTCTTCTTGTGAGATGTCTCCGCGTTGTCCTGGAGGTTTGCATTCTCTCTCGACTCGAACCCTGTGCCTATATCGATGAGGTGAGCATCGTACACGGGCGTGCCTATTCTTGTGCATATGTTGCGCCACTCGGGGTGGTGCCTCTCGAGGAGCACCACGTTTACGATCTCTCTGACAAGAGGCCCTGAGAGGTAGCGGACATTCATCCACCTGATCCTGCGCTCCACCTCCTTCGCGATCTCCCTGGCCTCATCCTCGGTTATGGCTGGTAGTTTATAAAAATTCTCCGATAGTTTTGTCTCCTTGAGAAGCTGCTTCACTATCGCATTCCTGTCCCAGTCGAGCAGGTGTCCATCTGTGGTGCGCACCTTCGGCATCGCGGAGACGACAACACCCGTAAGGGTCAGCTGCTTGTTTTTCCCGTTCACCATCCCCACCCACGATATATTTCGACAACAAAATCAGCGTATCCACAGCACACGCTTTAACTGTTTCGCCCATAGTGTTGATATAAAAATAATGTTTTATATGTGGCAACTCGTTTAAAGACACTCGAGCTCACAGAATCATCTGGCTGCCAGCCTTCCATCAAATTCCAACGGATCACTCACTCCGATCAGCCAGACCTTTTGCGCCACGCATTTGATGCCTTCACGCAGTATCATGGGCCATCATGCTTTATTCCCGCCTCAGTCGTGTACGCCTTGGAAGCATCTGGATTTTAGGAGTCCTCTGCACATCCTACGCGTGCCCCATGTTACCGCGAACTTTAAAACTCCTCAGCCCTTCTGTAGGCTTCAAGGAATGCATCGTTCTGCTCCGGAGTTCCTATGGTGACCCGTATGTGGTGGTTGTCAGAGCCCGGTATTTCCGAGCAGTCCTTTACCGATATACCCTCTTTCAGAAGATCCTCGACCAGAGCGCTGGACTCCCTCGAGGTCTCCACGTACAGAAAATTTGCATGCGATGGATGCGCCCTCAGAGATCCCGCGACCCTCTCCCTCTCAGCCACGATCTTTTTGACGGCGCTTCTCATGTGGTCTGTATCTCTCAGGGCTGCCACGCCGCCAGCTATCGCAGGAGCGCTTATCCCGAAAGATGGTGCAGCCCTGTTGTACTGCTCCACCACCCACTCAGGTGCGACCGCATACCCTATTCTGAGCCCTGCCAGGCCGAATGCTTTTGAGAGCGTCCTTCCGACTATGAGGTTCTCATACCTCTCGACCCAGTCCGCATGGCTCACCCCCGCGAACTCCGCGTAAGCCTCGTCCAGGAAGACCACGGAGTTTGTACCCTCGAGAACCTCTCTGATCACCTCATCATCTATGAGCCCTCCTGTGGGGTTGTTTGGCGAGCAGATGAATGTGAGGGTCACGCCCTTTGGAACATTCCTCAGGTCGTGGCCGAGCACGGGCGTGGCACCACAGAGCCTCGCTGCAAGCTCATAGTATGTGTATGTAGGCACAGGTATGAACACAGATCTGCCTTTCTCCAGGAAGAGCCTTGAAACAGAATCGATTATGCCATCGAGCCCGGCTCCTGCGATTACGAGATCCTCTGAAACGCCGAGGTACTCAGCAGCAGCGCTCAGAAACTCATCCTGCGACGGATACCTTCTAAGATCCGCGCGGCTCACTGCCCTTATGACCTCAGGAGAGGGACCATACGGGTTCTCGTTCCTGCTGAGGAACACGATCCTCTCTGCGGGTATGCCGTAAAGGCGCTCGATATCCATTAAGCTGATCCCGGGATCATCGGGAGTCACGCTCTGCAGCGCATCAACAAGGAGGTGTCTGTAGACCATCAGTAATACCTTCTTCTTCTCCCGAAGCTCTGGCCGAAGAAGAGGCCGGCGAGAAGGCCTGCGAGGTGTGCCATGTGCCCTATGCCATCCGCTCCCCTCAGACTTATCTGGTAATACAGATCCAGGAATGCAAGGAGGGCTATAGCCAGTGGTATCCCAATAGGTATCGGTATGGGGAATATTATCACCCTTATCTCGGGCGCTATAATCGCCAGGGCGCCCATGACCCCCATGATCGCTCCGCTGGCGCCCATCATGTATCCGGTGGCCACAAGCATCTCTATGATGCCGCCGAATATTCCGGATGCGAAGAAGATCAGGAGGAAATTCCTCTCGCCAACCCTCCTCTCGAGCTCAGTACCGAAGAAGAAGAGGGCCAGCATGTTCCAGAAGAGGTGGCCTATGTCAGCATGAACGAATATGTGCGTTACCAGGGTCCACGGCCTGGACTCGACAAGTGCTGGATTGAGGGAGAGATATCCCCTCACAGCCCAGGGGTTCACGGCCATTGCGATCGATACGATGATGCACAAAGCGATTATAGCGAGAGATGCTGGGATGCTGGAGCCTCTGGGCCTGATATCATCCCAGATCTGATCGGAGACCATGCCAGATGATAGCAATCCTCTGATGATTCTTATGTTACCACTTCCGGTTTCAGGACTCTGTGACGTACTCGCCATTTCTGAGCACTATTACGTAGTCTGCGGAGTTCCTCAGCGCAACAGAAAAGCCGGGCTCTGCCCCGAATATGATCGTCTCCTTGCCGTGCTCCATGGCCTTCATGAGCACCGGCTTCAGATCCGCATCTCTCGTGACCAGGGCGATGGTGTCTATGACAGGGTTGTAGATCATGTCGACGCCCTCCACGGCCATCCTCACATCGACATCGCTGGTGCATATCACCGGCTCAAACCCCTGGTTCTCGACAGCCTCGACGAGCTTCTCAGAGGCGTACTGGTTCAGGAAGACCTTCCCAACCTTTATGTCGCCGTAGTCCCTGAGTATGTTCCGAATCTCCTCCAGGTCCATCTGGAACTCCTTGCGCAGCATGTTGGGACCATCTACCAGGAGACCGATCTTCTTCCTTCCCTTCTCCTTCTTCGATCCAAGGTACTTCAGGATGTGCTCGAAGTGTATAGCCATGCTCGCTAATCCTCTATTTCAGAACCCTAATCTTTATTATGTCCACAGGTCGATTCATATAATTTTCTATCGCAGGCGGTGGCTGTGGAGTCCCGTAAGTCTTGACCATATGCGCATCATCCTGGGTGATAAACAGTGTCGTGCACTCGATTCAATGAATGACTCTGCTGGAATCGGGTCTTGTACTCGAATAGCGAAGAGGCTGTCAGGAACCAGCGCCCACCGGTACAATGCTGCATGAACCCCACAAGGTCGCATCCCTTCTGATCCAGTGATGCGAGTACACAGCCCTATGTTGAAACCCCTGTCAAAACGACGGGTATATAAAGTCAAAGGTTTCGGGACTCCCCACACCACAGCGTATGCGAAATCTTTATATAGAACTTCAAAACACTTACATCCCCGCTGTAAGGAGAGGTGTCGGAATGGCTGGACTAGGTGGAACACCTGTACTGATACTTAAAGAGGGAAGCCAGCGGACTGCTGGCCGGGAGGCGCAGAGGTCGAACATAATGGCGGCCAAGGCAGTGGCCAGCGCCGTCAGAACCACGCTGGGACCCAAGGGCATGGACAAGATGCTTGTGGACACACTTGGAGACGTGGTCATAACAAACGACGGCGTTACGATTCTCAAGGAGATGGATATCGAGCATCCGGCCGCCAAGATGATGGTGGAGATCGCCAAGACTCAGGATGAGGAGGTAGGCGACGGCACCACAACGGCTGTTGTCCTGGCTGGCGAGCTTCTGAAGCAGGCCGAGCTGCTTCTCGAGCAGGAGATCCACCCGACCGTCATAGCCACCGGCTACAGGGACGCTGCGACGAAGGCCATCGAGATCCTGAAGGATCTCGCGGTGAAGGTATCGCCTGATGATGAGGAGCTCCTGAAGAAGATCGCGATCACAGCGATGACCGGAAAGGGCAGCGGCAACGCCAGGGGAGAGCTCGCTGAGCTCGCGGTCAAGGCTGTGAAGGCGATCGTTGATGAGGATGGCTCTGTGGACATCGACAACATCACCGTGGAGAAGAAGGTGGGCGGCAGCATAACCGACTCCCAGCTGATCCATGGCATGGTGATCGACAAGGAGCGCCTGCATCCCAACATGCCGAAGAAGGTGAAGGATGCCAGGATCGCGCTGCTCAACGCGCCGATAGAGATCGAGAAGACCGAGGTCGATGCGAAGATCGAGATCACCTCGCCTGATCAGCTCCAGGCCTTCCTGGACCAGGAGGAGGCGATGCTCAAGGAGATGGTCAACAAGATTGTCTCCACAGGCGCAAACGTCGTCTTCTGCCAGAAGGGCATAGATGATCTGGCGCAGCACTTCCTGGCGAAGGCAGGTATCTACACGCTCCGCAGGGTGAAGAAGAGCGACATGGAGAAGCTGGCCCGCGCGACCGGCGCCAGGATCGTGACAAGCCTGCATGAGCTCACTCCGAACGATCTCGGCAAGGCCGGGCTTGTCGAGGAGAGGAAGATCGCCGGAGACGACATGACCTTCGTCGAGGAGTGCGAGAATCCCAAGTCAGTGTCCATAATCCTCCGCGGCGGCACCGAGCATGTGGTCGATGAGCTCTACAGGGCCATGGAGGATGCGCTCCGCGTCGTGGGTGTTGTCGTGGAGGATGGCATGCTTGTGCCCGGAGGTGGAGCGCCCGAGGTGGAGCTTGCCCTCAGGCTCAGGGAGTACGCCGCCACAGTCGGCGGAAGGGAGCAGCTCGCCATAGAGGCATTCGCCGAGGCGATGGAGATCATCCCGAAGACGCTCGCTGAGAACGCCGGTCTCGACCAGATCGATACGCTCGTCGCTCTGAGGAGCAAGCACGAGAAGGGCATGAAGGCTGCCGGTCTCGATATGGATACAGGCGAGGCGGTCGACATGCTGGAGCGCGGCGTAGTCGAGCCCCTCAGGGTCAAGACACAGGCGATCAGCTCAGCCGCAGAGGCAGCTGTGATGATACTGAGGATCGATGATGTGATCGCCTCCAAGTCGACCGGCGCTGGCAAGGAGAAAGAGAAGGAGAGGGAGCCCAGCGGAATGGGCGAGGACTTCGACTGAATTCTTCCTTCCACATATTTTTGATCATACCCACGGATCACCAGGGATTTTCATCGAGCGGATCTTTCAGTGGTTGATGCTGCTCTTTTCCGCATAATGTGTCCGATACCTGCTGAGTGACTAATCTCCGGCCTAGAAGACCGGAGCTTGCCCCTTGATGCTCTCTATCAACTGGATGAGACATTTTGGTTGTGAAAATGGTCATTGATGCGCCAATGCACACATGCCTGGTTATGCAAAAGGGTGGATGGTACGTCCGGAGATCCGCTTCATGTGGCGCCAGGGTGCATGATTGGGATTAACCCAGCCGATCATGAGATGGACACGAGCATGTAGAATGTGGCCGCTGTCAGCGCGTCTCCAAGGCCGACGGTCGTCACAGGCTCAGGGGCTATGAAAGATGGATGGACGCAGACGCTCGATCCATCTTTTTCTTTGAACGCCCCGAGCCCGGACCTCTTTCCACCACGGCGGGCAAGATCCTCCACTGCCCTTCTGCCCACATCGCTCACGCCCAGCTCCGCATCTTTTTCGATGCAACCTGTAGCAGCGAGCCTGCCCGCGATCTCCGCGCCCAGCTCCAGCGCAGCGATCTCTTTTACCGGATCGGGCGATATGCTCACAGTGAACTCACGGGTGTGAACGCACACCCTTGGAATATCAAACTCATCATGGATCTGCTCTGCGGCCCCTGCGATCTCCTCCCAGCTCCCTCCTGAATGCAAGAGCATCGAGAGCTCGTCCTCATTCATGCCGATGCTCTCTACCTCCAGAACCTCCAGAAGGAATCTCATGATCTCTTCTCGTTCGAAGCTGCCCATCTCAGCGTGGCTGTATCTGGTGGAGAGCCATTCCCTCATGGAGTGCAGCCTCTCCTCGAAGATCTCCCTGTGGAGATCGCAGGGCACGAGATGGAATCCTGAGAGGATCACGCCCCTCACATCGGGATCGGGCTTCTCCAGAAACGTGCGGAATGCGGGATTTAGGTGCATGATTCGATTCAGCGGGTCGAATGTCGCAATTACCCTGTTCTCCCTTGGAGCTGTGAATCTTCCCGAAGGCGTATCGACCCTCTCGCCACCCCTGTACTGGATCACGAAGTGCCTGAGCTCCTGGCCCTCCTCTGATGCATCGAAGGGAGTTGTGAGCGAAACGCCGTCATCCGTGACAGGAACCCTGACCGCTGGATGAAAGAGCGATGCCTGGCGTGGAGTAAGGGATGGGACGTTGACGACAGGCTCTGCACCGAGCGCGGCGAGAACGTTTGCAGCGTTTCCTGCATTACCTCCCATCCTGATCTCCCAGGGGAAGAGCGATGCGATCTCGTCAGCAACATCCTCGCTCTCAATGATAAGCTCTACACCGGTTCCACGGCGCATGTGCTCCAGGATCGAGACGACGAGATCCTCAACGGAGCCGATCTCTGATGGAATCCCAGAGCCCTCACCGGCGAATTCGATGCGGTGTGACAGTCTCTCGATCTCCTCTCCCGTGATGGTGTGAACGCAGTCTATGTTGACGTTGAAGGCGCAGAGCACCCTGGGATCAGATCCTGATGAGCCTGTATTTGCCGGTTCCAAGGCCGATCTTCTCCCCGTACGCGATCTGGTGCAGGGCGTTCGTCGACTCCCAGCACCCCCTGAACTTGTCCTCTCCCGGCCTCCTGTTGCTCTTCAGGTAGCTTTTCTCGATGCCCATCTGCGCATTGACGAGATCGTAGCTGGCCATGTCGATGGCGACCGGATCCCTGGACGCGAGAATTCCCACGTCCGGGACCACCGGAGCATCGGACCACGGGACGCAGTCGCAGTCCGGCGTTATATCAATCAGGAAGTTGATGAAGCCGATGCGTCCGGCCTTGCCCCTGACCGCCCCGTATGCGTACTCAACCATTCTCTCCACGAATGGGGGTATTGCAACGAGCCAGTCGAAGTCCATTGCCCTCTCCGGGCATGCCCTCACGCACTCACCGCAGCCAACACAGAGACTGAGATCGATGACCGCCTTTTCATCCACAACAGAGATTGCGGACCTGGGGCATGCCCTCAAGCATCTGCCACATCCCCTGCATCTCTCTTTATACACTATGGGCCTTGCAGTGTGCTGCTCTGCCTTTCCGATCGGCGGCGCGCACCCCATCCCGAGGTTCTTGATCGCCCCGCCAAAGCCTGCCAGCATGTGCGCCTTGAAGTGCGAGAGCACGATCATGCTGTCGGCGCTGGCGATATCTCCCGCGATCTTCACAGACCTGAAGTGATTGAGATTCACATCAACGCCTATGTAGTTATCCCCACGCAAGCCGTCTGCTATTATCACGGGCGCGTCGACGACAGCATATGCGAAGCCATGCTCTATCGCTGTCCGGATGTGATCCACAGAGTTCCCGCGGCCTCCGCTGTAGAGGGTGTTTGTATCGGTCAGGAACGGCCGCGCGCCCCTCTCCCTCACAAGCTTCACGACCTCGTGCACAAAGACCGGGCTGATGTAAGTGTCGTTCCCCACCTCGCCGAAGTGGAGCTTTATGGCAGTGAGATCTCCCTTATCGAGAATTTTATCGAAGCCGGCAGCCCTGAATAGCCTCCTGATCTTCTCGAGCTTGTTCTCACCATCGCTCCTGGATCTGATATCCGCGAAGTAAACATCACTGGTCATGATACTTCCATCCTGCCGGCCAGCAGATCAGCCTTTCCGTCTGATGCATGCTGTCATCCCGATGCGCAGATGTATCCGGCCGCTCATCCCGGATCAGAAGACGCAGCGATCCAGACATCCGAACGCTTATATGTATTCAGAACCTTGATCGCCCAACATAGAAGCTGGTGCCGGATCATGATGCCATCACAATCAGATCCCCAGCGCTCGTCGCTTCTCCTCTATGTGCCCCAGGATCAGATCCGCTGCCCTCACAGGATCCCTCTCCACGGATATCACGCCGCCTGTGATATCCCTGCAGCCTCTGAGGAGCAGATCCAGGAGCCTTGGAGCGCCGGTGATTGTCGGCACGGGGTTCACGTATGTGTAGAGGCCAAACGCGAGGGCGAAGATCGCATCGATTGTGGCCTTCTGCTCCATGTACTCAGGCGCTGCCGCAGCCACAGGGAGATCCTTGACAGGTACGCCGAGCGCCTCCGAGACGCTCCTGAGAAGCCCGGAGAGCCTGCCGACGTCTGTGCATGTTCCGTAGCTCAGCACGGGCGGGATACCCAGAGAGCTGCAGATTCCTCCAAGACCGCTGCCTGCAAGAGATGCAGCCTCTTTTCGACAGAGACCTGCGAGCTGCATGGCCGCATTTCCGCAGCCCATCGAGAGGATCAGAACATCTCTCTTTATGAGCTCCCTTGCAAGCGCGACGCTGTGCACATCCTGACCTGAATCCCTGAGCGTGGTGCATGAGACCAGGCCCACAACGCCTCTGATCTGCCCGGACCTCAGCGCATCCAGAAGCGAATCGAGGCTGCCTCCGAGCAGTTCCATAATGCTCTCCGTGGAGAAGCCAACAGTCGCCTCTCCGATGGGCATATCCCGCACATCCTTCTGCCTCGCTCTCCGCGATGGGAAGTTAGATATCGCCATCTCCAGGAGCTTCGCGGCCTGATGCTCCACCTGCTCAGGGACATAGTCCAGCCTCTCCTCAATACCCTCAAATGCGACAAGCTCGCTGACCGGAACCAGCCTGAAGCCGTATCTCCTCGCATACTCTGGATCGAGAGGAAGCGAGCAGTTCATATCGCATGCCATGAGGTCTATGGAGCCGGTGGCCATCATCGGCTCCTGGGAGATCCAATTTCCGGTAAAACCACCGAGCACCCCATCCACGGACCAACGCTGGATTATCTCCTGGCCGGTCTCGATGCTAGCTATTACCCTCAGACCCCTTGCGCCCGCGCTTCTCGCCCTCTCCTGCCACTCAGGCCGCCTGGCGAGCATTATCATCGCGAAGCCCATGAACGGCTCGTGACCGTTGACTATGACGTTAACGTAATCCGGATCCAGGACTCCGAGGTCGACCATCATCCTGTGAGGCCTCGGAATACCGAAGAGCACGTCCTGGCAGTGTTCCAGTATCAGCTGGCTCTGATACGCCATGGCTATCGAGAGGCGCATCGCCTTCATCGCCAGGCTCTCGTAGCTCCCATCGACGTTTGTGAGGCATGAGCTTGTGGCCAGAAGTATCTCGCCGTGGATGCCTCCAGGAAATATGCCCAGAGCCCGCCACAGCTCCTTTCGCTCAGCAGGCGCGAACCTATCAACAATCAGACTCTCCTGATAGTAGCTCCTGCTGAAGTCCTCCTCAACTGCATCACAGAGCCTGAGAGCGATATCCTCTGGAGATCCGGATGTATCGATATCGAGCATGGATGCAAGATGTCTGAGCTTTTCCTGCTCGACGATCCTGAACGGAGTCCTACCGAGAGCTGTTGACCTGAGCGTTCTTATGGTCTGCTCCGCATGGTAATGGTATGTCGATGCTCCCATCACGTTTCTCAGAAGCATCATGCGCATCGCCATGCCATCCGCCGATATCCCGCAGACACCTCGTTTGTCCTTCGCTGCATCTGCCCTGCATGGACCGTTTGAGCAGAGATCGCAGCGTGTGCCCGCCATGCAGTAGGGGCATCTCCTGTCAGGATCCCCTCCCATCCCCTGGGACTCATAGCGGTCCCAGAGGTTGCTCATGCCATCTTTCCTTATCTGCTCGTACATCCTCCGAACAGATTCATGATACGATATCCTCTCAGGCTCCATATACCTCATCCCATACACATTGCATTGTTCAGCCACACCGTCAGGATTGCGGGAGTTCCGCAATCCCCTTGGTACAGTTTTAGGCCCTCTGCAGAACCACAGACCTCACAGCATTTTATTCCACGAGCACCATCTCCACCGGGCGCCTTGGAGTGTGCCTGGTCGGCGGGGCGTATCCCATGCGTATCAGGAGCTGTGGATACCTGACGCCGAGATACTCCGCCATCTCTCCCCTGAGCTCATCTATTGCTATCGGCTGGCTGAAGAGATCGAAGCGCACGTCCATCTCAGTGGCCAGAAGGAATAGCTTCTCGAAGGTGACGCCCAGCCTGACCCATGTGAGCCTGTCCTCCGAGTCGGATGATAGGACTCCAACAGCTGGAGCCTCCCTCATAAGAGCTGACTCCTTTCTGGCCCTGGACCAGGATGTGTCGAATGTTCCGAAGATGAACCTGCCGAGGTATGACTCAAAATCGGAATAGCCAAACGCATATCCTGGAAGTCCGTCGTAAGCATCCGAGGTGTTGGATCTTATCCAGGACGCGAGCTCCTTTCTGAACTCCTTGTTCCCGAGCTGTATCTTGTGGGCGCGCGCGAGTATCTCTGCCATCCTGTTCTTTCCATCAGGATCTGTCATTATGTCCAGCCTGAAGCCGTCATTTCCCACGAGCTCTTCCATCCTCTTCAGCTTCTCAGGCTCGATCTCCCTGTCCTCAAACCTGCTTCGATTTGTGTGTCTCTCTGTTATCTGCCTGAACAGATCGGGGAACCTCCTCTCAGCGATGCCCTCTGAAAAGCTTATTAGAGCGATGCGGTCCGCGTCCATGCCATCTGGGAAGCATGCGATTCTGTAACCAAGATTGAAGTGCTCTGCAGCGATGAGGATGTTGGCCACCGCACAGCCCAAACTTATGTATGCGGTCCTGTGCGTAGGATCGACAGCAGGTAGCGTTCTGGATCTGTCGAATAAGACGGATATGCTGTTATCCCTGATCGAGAACCTCCACGGCTGTGTGTTCGGTCCTGATGGTGCAAGAACTGCATACCTCAGGACAAACCTGAGCTTATCGTACATGCTTCCATGTGACGGAAAATCCTCCTCACGTACATCCCATGCGGCAAGGTTTTTCATCATAGGTGTATCCTCCGTGGCCTGCAGCGGATCGATGCGCCACGTGCTGCACAGCAGATAGCGCAACTGCAAATAATATTGCGAGCTGATGAAATATAAAAGTTGGCTCATCCTAGACAGAGTTATTGATCCGTTTGCGCCATTGTGATGGTCTCGATCACATCATATTTCGACAAATAACGATGACGCACCGATGACGCTTCTCATCACTGCGATCAATATCGCATCTAGGGCTGCTGTCAACCAGCCTATTGTAGCGGTGCATATCCGTCAGTTACAAGCTCCGGTCTTCAGGCCGGAGTAGTTGACGATCTGTAAGGAGCGCATTTTCGCCATCCTCTGCTTCGTCAATATCCCTGACCGAAGACCGGAGTTTCCGCTACCCCGTACTCGAGTAGGTACTGTGATCATGACCTCCGCAAACTCCTTTAACATAGCACATTCACCTGCAGAAGCATGCCGATACATCCGATAGATTACAGGTACGGAACACCAGAGATGAAGGCGATCTGGGAGGAGGATTACAGGATCAGGATGCTCTTCAGGGTGGAGGCGGCCCTTGCCAGGGCCGAGGAGGAGGTCGGTCTAATCCCGAAGGGCGCTGCAGATGCGATAGCGAGGGCAGCAGAGATCGCATCGCCCCAGCGGGCAAAGGAGATCGAGGCCGAGATCGGGCATGACATGATGGCAGTGGTCCTGGCGATGGCGGAGGTCTGCGACCATGGGGAGTGGATACACCTCGGCGCGACATCGAACGACATTCTCGACACAGCCACAGGTTTGCAGCTGAAAGCATCCCTGGAGATCATCGAGTCGAAGCTAAGGGAGCTGCTCAGGGTCCTCCTGGACATGGCCCTGGAAAACAAGAATCTCGTATGCGCTGGTAGAACACACGGCCAGATGGCTGTTCCAACCACATATGGGCTGAGGTTTGCAATATGGGCCTCAGAGATCGCCCGCCACATTGAAAGGCTCAGGGAGATACGGCCCAGGGCTGCGGTCGGGAAGATCAGTGGCGCTGTCGGGACGCAGGCAGCGTTCGGGCCTCACGGCATGACCATACAGCGCAGGGTCATGGAGATCCTGGGGCTCAACGAGGTCGATGTCTCCAACCAGGTAGTCCAGAGAGATCGCCACGCGGAGGTCATCTGTCTCCTGGCCCTCATCGCATCGACTCTCGACAAGATATGCGTGGAGATAAGAACGCTTCAGAGAACAGAGATCGGGGAGGTGGAGGAGAGCTTCGGCAGGAGGCAGGTCGGGTCAAGCACAATGCCGCACAAGAGGAATCCGATAAGATCGGAGCAGGTCTGCGGGCTCGCGAGGGTGATAAGAGCACAGGTTGAGCCGGCGTTTGCGAACATACCTCTCTGGGACGAGAGGGATCTCACGAATTCGAGCTGCGAGCGCGTGATATTCCCGGAGGCCTTCGTGCTCACAGATCACATCATCAATCTCACCATCAGGATTCTCAGAGGGCTCAGGATACGGAAGGAGAACGTTGAAAGAAACCTCGCACTGCTCAAGGGTCTGAACATGGCTGAGGCCATCATGGTTGAGCTGGCGAAGAGGGGCGCTGGCAGGCAGACATCCCACGAGATACTGAGGAACGCCTCTATGAGAGCGTTCGAGGAGGGGCGGGAGCTCCTCGATGTCCTCCTGGAGGATGGGACTGTCACGAAGTACATTCGCGAGGGTGAGCTCAGAGAGCTGCTCGATCCCCACAGGTACACAGGCACGGCTGTTGAGCAGGTCGAGCGGCTCGAGAGGAAGCTGAGGCCATACTGCGGATGAGTGCCAAAGTGCTACGGCATTTGAGAAGATTGGGAAGATAGGAGGCAAAAGGCGGGTGTCGGAGGTGGGAACGCGTCCGGCTTTTGCCCAAACAAATTAAGGCAATTGTCGAATATAAATATTTCGGTCGTGTCAGGGGATCGCATCCGAATACCACCAGCGCATCCTCGTTAGGTCAAACATCGTAAATATTTTGAATAATTTTATGCAAAACCTCTCTTCTCTCCAGCTCAGTTTTCTGGCCTGGTCGTGGGTCCAACAGCTTATCAGTCAGGGGCCACTGCACAATTCCATCCACAGAATCGCATGCATCTGAACTCAAGGATACAAGCACAAGACCCACAGCACTTCAGGTATCCCTAAAGGTCACATGCAGCTTGTTCGATGCTGCCACGGGATGTATCAGCAGGCGTGGTGCATTTCGAATACTTTATAACCGATCCAGTTTATCTTGTGCGTGATGCGCTTCCAGATCCTGGATGCAAACTACGTCTACGACAGAAATGGGCATCCTGTCGTGCAGCTGTTTGGCGTCAGCGATGGCGGGGATAGCGTCATCTGCCGTGTGTCGGGATTCAGGCCGTATTTCTACGCAAGTGCTCATGATATCACACATGCGGCGGAGGCTGTCAGATCCATGGGCCTCGATGTGGAGATCGTCGAGCGATACGAGCCCATCGGATACCAGTCCAAGCCATCAGAGATGCTGAGGATAACCGCAATAGATCCGAAATCTGTGAGAGAGCTGAGGGACCGGGTGAGGGAGATCCCGTCTGTGAAGGCAGTCTACGAGACCGACATCCTGTTCAAGAACAGATTTCTCATAGATACTGGCCTCGGCGGTATGGCGTGGGTCGGAGTGCCGGATGCGGAGAGATGCGAGATGCGCGACAGGCGCCGGTTTATCGTTGATTTGCCTATGGATAAACTGGCGCCGGAGGATCTGGAGAGCACAGCGCCCCTGAGGTTCATGGCCTTCGATATCGAATGCCTCCCGCAGAACGGGGAGATGCCCAGGCCTGAGAGCTCCCCTGTGATACTGATAAGCATGGCGTTCCACCCGCCGTACCGTGGGCTGAGTGATCTCGTTCTGGTGGGAAAGGAGATCAGCTGCGAGAGGCCTGATGTCGAGGGCTGTGCTGATGAGAAAGCCCTCATCTCCAGGTTCGTGTCCGTGATCGATGACTATGATCCTGATATCCTGGCGGGCTACAACTCGAATGAGTTTGATATTCCATATCTCAGAGAGCGGGCGTCCAGGCTGGGAATAGAGATGGATGTGGGTCGCGATGGAAGCACGTGGCTCATAAAGAGCATAGGTGGGAGCAAAAATGTCGCTGTGACAGGCCGGGTCGTTGTGGACCTGCTTCCGATCATCAGATCTTCGTTCAGCCTGAAGCAGTACACCCTGAGGAGTGCTGCCATGGAGCTGATCGGGGAGGAGAAGCGAGATGTGAACCCTGCCAGGATGGAGTCGATCTGGCTAGAGGGCGATGGGCTCCCGGATCTCATAAGCTACTCCAGGCGGGATGCGGTGCTTGTCATGCAGCTCCTCCTCCGCCTGAGGCTGATGGATAAATACATGGCTCTGGCGAGGGCGAGCGGTTCGCTGCTCCAGGATATAGTCAACGGCGGCCAGAGCGGCATGGTGGAGAGCCTCCTGCTCAGAAGGTTCCGCTCGCATGGAAGGGTTCTTCCGCCGAAGCCGGACTCGGAGGAGTCGGACGAGCGGTTCATGGATGCGGATGAGCTGAAGGGCGGGGCGGTCCTCACTCCGGTGAAGGGGCTTGTGGAGAACGTGCTCATACTCGATTACAAATCGCTCTATCCAACGATAATGATGGCCCACAACCTCTGCTACTCAACAGTGGTCACAAAGGAGAGGCCGCCGGAGGTTGTTAAATCCCCATCAGGTGGGGATTTCGCAGCCCCATCCGTCTGCAGGGGGATTGTGCCCGAGATACTGAAGGAGCTGCTGGAGAAGAGGACTGAGACGAAGAGGCTCATGAAGAGCGCAGGTGAGGCGGAGCGCGCGTTTCTCGATGCAAAGCAGTACGCGCTCAAGATCCTGCTGAACAGCTTCTACGGATACTCCGGATATGCCAGGGCGAGGCTTTACAGCCTGGTTCTTGCCAACGCTGTTACCAGCTTCGGAAGGCACAACATAATAAGGACAAAGGAGATGATCGAGGAGATCGGCTCCGTTTACATTGTTGATGGGAAAGCTCTGCTTCCCTGGGAGATTTCCGCCACATCTTCCACCGCATCGAAGCCATCTAGCGTGGCCGGGCTCAATCCAGATGCGAGGCGCTACGATCTCTCCGTTGTCTACGGGGATACGGACAGCGTCTTTGTCAGGATATCCTCCGATCAGGGCATCTCCCCTGAGGAGGCGGAGCTGATAGGAAGAAAGATCGCGGAGACGATAACATCGAAGCTCCCGGAGCCGATGGAGCTCGTGTTCGAGGCATTCGCCAGGCGTGCGATATTTCTGGCGAAGAAAAGGTATGCCCTCTGGCTCTTCGAGAGAGCATCGACTCCGTCGAAGCCCTCCGACTCCGTTGAAGGAAGCGAGAGCGTCTGGAGGGACAGGATAAAGGTCAGGGGCATGGAGACCGTCCGGCGGGACTGGTGCGACCTCACATCCAAGACTCTGAGGAGGTGCCTGGAGCTGATCCTGAAGGAGGGCCGCGTGGATGATGCTGTTCAGCATGTCAGAGACGTGATCCAGAGGCTCAGGGATATGGATATCAGACGGGACAGGGAGCTACTGGATGATCTGGTGCTCACAAGACGCTTCACAAAGGACGCATCCTCATACAAAAACAAGCAGCCTCATATCCAGCTGGTAGAGAAGATGAGGAGGCGCGGCGGAAGGGTGCCCGCGGTGGGCGACAGGGTCGCGTTCATAATAGTCAAGGGCGGCAAAAAGACTCTATTCGTCGACAGAGCTGAAGATCCGGAGTACGCTGTGGAGAACAACCTTCCTGTGGACACAGAATACTACATTGAGAAGCAGCTCCTTCCACCTGTCCTCAGGCTCTTCATGCCGTTTGATGTGGGCAGAGAGAGCCTGCTGCAGTGCAGATCGCAGAAAAGCCTCCTGCATTTCGATCAGAAGGCACAAAAGCAGCGATCCCTTCTGGACTTTTAGCAGTGCAAAACAATATAGATCCCGCGTTTCGCACCGGAAGCATGCCATTGTTTGGAGGCTTCAGGGCTCCAGGGGTTACCGTGATGCGGTGGAGTTTTGGGATTGATTCAAAACATCCCATCAATGGTTGTCCGGAACCGTGCTGCCCTGCGCGTGGCAGCCAGTAGCAACCGCAAGGCCTATAACTCCGCTCTGGGATTCATTCAGCCCATGCCAAACCTCAATGTGGCGGTGCTCGGTAAAGCAGAGTTCTCGAAGGATCTGGGCAAGAGGGGCACAGCCAGCGATATAACGTTTTACAACCTCAAGAGGGGCGAGACAACTGTGACCTTCGTCGAGCCCACCAGGTATCCGGAGCGACTGGCGCCGCTCTTCTATGCTCTGTCAATGGCTCGGAGGGCAATCCTCATAGTGGAGAAGATAGACCAGCTCTTCGGGGAAGCTGTCCTCGCCCTGGACTGCATGGGCATTCGTGATGGTCATATCGTTCTCAAAAACTACATATCGGAGGAGCAGATCGCGCCCCTTCTCAGATCAACTGCGGTCGAGAGATATGCTGTGATCGAGGACAATCCCATAGAGATACGCGAGCGTCTTCTTGAGGATGCAGATGCTGTGGTGCATGAGGAAAAGGCCTCTGGAACGCTCCCTGTGGATCACTTCTTCAACGTTCGGGGAGTCGGGACCGTTGTCCTGGGGAATGTTGCAGAGGGGACCATAAGAAAGCACGATCTCCTCAGGGTTCTGCCCGGTGATAAGAACGCTCAGGTGAGATCGATACAGAAGCACGACGAGGATTTCGAGAGCGCGAGCGCGGGGGAGCGCGCAGGTCTTGCGCTGAAGGGCATAGAGGTCGCGGAGCTCGACCGGGGAACGGTTCTGACAACAAACGATGCTGTGAAAACCTCCACCTGCCTCAGCTCCGGAGCGAAGCTGGTGAGGTACTGGCAGTCCCCACTGAGAGAGGGGATGGTGCTTCACCTGGGGCACTGGATGCAGTATGTGCCTGCGAGGATTGAATCCGCCTCAGGCGACCCGCGGAGACCTGATCTGACCCTCTCCCTGGACAAGCCTCTCGTGCACCTGCCGGGGGACAGGGCGCTCATGACATACCCGGAGGGAGGAAAGCTGAGAATAGTGGGGACGATCGAGCTGCCGTGATCGCAGCATGCGGTTTCTAAAAGGGGGACTGGCTCCATCCCTCTGCAATATCTGCATGCGCTCCTGTTCTTTTAACGACCTGCCACTCTGTGACCACGGGCTGCGTTTGTTTTAGCGGACGCTTCTGTGTGGATGGCAACCTGACAGCCATTGTGGTCTGCCATCTGGCGGATCAGAGCATGCAGGAGGTGCATGTCCGTGAGTTACCAGGGATCTGGATTATGCTTGAGTTTTCGGGATCGGTGGCGTCACTCCCATCATTTTCTGTCAATCCTCTGAATCACCCAGACGTGTCTTTGTTACAGTGCTGTGAGGCAAAACATTTTTAGCCGCACTGCCACAGCCTTTTCCGCATGGGTGATATCGCTCTCTCCAGGTTTGAGGCCAGGATAAGGTTCGAGTCCGAGGCGGATCTCTCCCGCTGGCCGGGGGATGTGCTGCGCAGCGGATTCGGGGCGCGTCTCAGAGAGCTGGTTTGCGCCGCCCGCCCGGGCCCAAGCCCTCCCGGGGACTGCAGCGATTGCCAGCTCGCAGGCGTCTGCGTCTATGACTTCTTCTACAACAGCCGTCCTCCAGGGGATGCGAGAGTTCTCAGGAGGCAGCGTGACATCCCCAGGCCGTTTGTCTTCGACCCCCCACTGCCCGGCAGGTACTCAGCAGGATCCACCGCAAGCTTCGGGTTCACGCTCATCGGTCGCGGCATCGATCACATGCCGTACTTCCTGGTGGCTCTCAGGAACCTGGGGGAGAGCGGGATGAGCCGCGGATACCGGAGGGGATATGGCAGGTTCACCATGGAATCGGTCGACTCTATCGGCTACGGCAAACGGGATAGCATATTCTCGGGAACAAGGGTATTCAACAGAACCATAAGGCTGAGCTATCGGGAGATGCTCAGGGGATCAACGGATCACAGCGGAGATATCACCATCCGCTTCCTCACGCCCGTCCAGATCAAGGAGAACGATCAGTTCACAGCGATCCCCTCGTTCCGTGGTCTCATATCCAGGCTGCTTTTCCGGGCAAACGCGCTGGCCGAGTTCTACGGATCTGGGATGCTCTACGATAACGAGAGCGTTCTGTCCCTCCTGGGAGAGTGCAGATCCGTTACAGTAAAAGGCGCCCGCATACAGGATATGAGAGCGAAGAGGTACTTCCACAGGCAGAGGATAAAGATGCACGCGCTACCACCCTTCTTCAGGGGCGAGATAACATACACCGGCGAGTTCTCCCGCGACATCATGGCCCTCCTCGAGCTCGGCAGGCTCATCCACGTGGGAAAGATGGCCACGTTCGGGAACGGGATGTATGAGGTGGTGGTGTGAGCATGGCTTTTGATTGCCGATTATTCCACTCAGAGACGTGGTAAACCCACTTGACCAACGGCGTGATTCGCAGAATCCGTTTGCGGGGTATATAAGGGCCCATGTAGAGGGCCATTCCCCTCTTCGCTTAAGCTGCAGGTTGCAGGTGATTATCTGAAGCGACCTCTCTCAGCTATCTAAATCTTCTTAAATCTTCTCATAATAGCTGAAGCTCTTGCTGGAGCGGACCATGCGGTAGGGCAGCACCACGGGTTTTCGCATACGGTCTTTCCCCATTGTGATTTTCTCATCGGAGTATATGTTAGCCTTGGCAAATGTCATGCCTTCGCCCCAGTCATCCATAACCTGGATTATGCTGCCCAGAACAAAGGTAGATTCCACTTCATCCATCAGCATGAAATCATCTGGCAACGCATCTACAAATTCTGGTACCCTGAGCAGCTGGAAGAAAGATCCACGCTTTCCAAAGTAGTTCACATGCACCAGCAGAAACCTCAGATCCTCTGCTCGTTCTTTTGTAGTCTCAAAGGCTAGGGCCAAATTTCCATCTAGATAAGCATACTCGCGGAATGCGATGCTGCGGTCCATGAATTCTTCCGGCTCCTTTTTCCCGTCTTTCCTGGTTGGCTTCAGAACTTTGGCAAATAGATTCGTAACCACCACCCGTTCCGGCAGGCGTAGGGCTATGCGGAGCCCCTTTATCCAGTCAAATGCTGACTGCCCCTCGCTTATACCACAGGTTCGGATGGCTGCATCCAAAAGCGCGGTCCGGATGGCAAAAGGTGTGGGCGAGAAGAGGGTCTTCGCCCCTGATGAGGTAGACGTCCCTGAACGGAAAGAGAAGAGCGTCACTGGCTGGTATTCAGCTACGAGCCACATGGTTATCCCTTGCCAAGGCCAGCTTGTATGGCTGTGTGTTCCTGATGATGTTCTTCATAACCTCTGCAAACTGGCTCATTGAGTCGAATTGATGGACCTCAACCGCCCCGGGATTAAGCTCGTTGAGCGCTGCAGCAACCTGCTCCACCTCCTTCCTGTAGCTCTCGTTCAGCGGGCTGAGGGCTGGAGCAGGCATCACATTTTTGCTCACAGTCACCACGCCCTCAAATCCTACGATATGCGGATTCTGCGTGCCTCGCATCGCTCCATTCGGCTCTATGAATGTGTAAAGGATGCTCTTCATGAGGACCAGATATCTTTTCAGCCTCTCCTCATCAGAGATTGGATACTGCTGGGATATATCGTTGAAGCCTATCCTGGCTATCTCAAAGTTGGCGACAATCGCATATATGCCAGAGCTTGCCGGTCGATGGAAGATCGCCTGCTGCTGCAATTCCTCAGAGCGTTCGCCGCGCTCTGCAGCGTACCTGACGTGGAAGTAGCTTTCCGTGGTGGTGTATTCCGGCACACCAACCACCCATCCGAATTCAGCCACCGATTTGCGGGGCACCGAACGGGCGCCCTTTGCGATCAGGTTGCCCTCCATGTCGTCCAGAACACAACGTTCCAGAAGTTTGTCGATGACCTCGCTGTCCTTAGCTGGCAGGTTATCCATGAAATCCTTGTCGTCCAGGATTCGACTGGCGCTGAACTTCTTGCATCCAGCGCATAGGGGGAGATTGCCTCTTGCCATTAGGTATAGATGCTCAGCCTGGATGTGCTTGAACATGTCTCCTGAGATGGCATTTACGGTGGCAAGCTTGTACTCACCACTGGCTCTGTCCCTGTAGACCAAATTGACCATGCGGGTGGCAATCTGGTTCCCCTCGCCACCTTCGTTGTTCAGGGAGTGCATATCCAAGATGGCCCGCCCGCAAATGGAAAGTGAGTAAACAGCCTGAAGATCGCTCATTTCTGCTCCTCCTGTTCTTCCTTCGGCTCTCTGGCATAGCCGAAGGCTATCAAAAGGCTGCCGACGGTAGCGGCCCCATATCTGTCCACAAGACGGACGATATCCTCCAAATCAGATGTTCTGATGTCCTTTCTCATTTGCTGCCCTTTGTGCTCTAGCACCCTTGCGTTTTCAGCATTGTAGTTGTGCACGAACTCGCTAAGTGCAGCGATAAACTCATCGTTGTAAAGCGACTTGCGCTTGAGCTCCTGGCCTAGGCCGTAGCGGATCTCGTAGAGGTAATCCATATTTTTTGCCTTCCTTCTCTGTGGAATGACTGTGCTGTGTCGAATAGCATCAGCGATATTGCGGAAGCCTGGGCTCTCCAGGATGGCCGACAAAGGCTCATTGCTTTTCATTATCAGTACCTCCAGATTTTTTGTGGTGAACTGTCTTACAAAATAGTTCCCCTTGCTCATTTCCAGCATCAGGAACTGGCTGTAGGCAGCGGTGAAGTCGAAGAACGCATCCCACTTCCTGCCTGAGATGAAATCACGGTAACTGACAAGCATTTCATATTCTCTTTTTTCATCAATATCTCTGATGATGCTTTCGTGCTCCTCTATCACCTCCCTGTAAGCATTCACATCCTCCAGCGATTCAACCCGCATCCAGCGGGGCAGCTCGATAAAAGAGATGTTCATAACTGCGGCGGCCTGCCCTAGGTTCTTGTAATAAACCACATGCATGCCTGCCACGAAGTCCTCTGGGGCATGTTCGATCACTTCTGCCAGAAGATCTGTTTCTTTTGATGCCCTGCAGTAATCGAGGAAGCATCTGGTGTAACGGAGCGCTGCAAGTATGTCCATCTTCACTGCCGTGTCATTCCACATAGCCTCCTGGAATTCAGCCAGAATTCTGTTATTGACATCCAGGCGCATATTCACCGGTGCCAGGGCGTAGGTCTTGCGATCGTCGGTGCCCTGCACCACGCGGGGGACAGCGCAGTGGTATATTCCCACAACCTTTAGGTACTCGAGCAACCAGAACGACTTTATGTTATCCATCTTCAGGCGAGTGGCTTTAGGTTCATTCTGTCCTTTGCCCTGGCACGGGTTGAGCAACTGTAAGCAGGTAGCGTCGGTCGTGGTATCAGCACCCAGCTCTTTCATCCTTTTGCGCCAGAGCTTTTTCACTCTGTCTGTATCTTCATATGGTTTCGCAAAGAGCATCAGGATGTGCCGCATGTTCTCTGCAAAGTAGGGAGCAGCTGCTTGCCAACGAAGGATCAGGTTGTTATAAGAACCCAAAGCCTGCATCCGACGCTCACCCACCCATGCGAAGACGGAAAACCAGGGGTGTGGCACCATCTGAGATAACTGTTCTTGAGACATTTTATCTCGCATTTCCTGGGGAATGTTGATGAAATTCCGGAACCTATCCCACTCCTGCTGATAGTCCACGATCATGGAGTCAGGCAGGCCCGTTATATTCTCTGGATTCCCTGAACCTGTACGGATATACGGGGCCAGGGGCCGAAATGGCACTTTCTCCACCCACTCCTCCTGGATCGGATGGCTGAGCTCAATCGCATAGTACGGTCCTTGATCGTGGATGCGGACCCAACGGTTGTCTTCCACAAAATGAGACAGTACGCTTTCCAGAAGCACTGCCAGACCGTAGGCCAAGAAGACATCAGCAGAGGTGCCTGTCTGCTTGTTCACATAGTATGTTTGCTGATACATCTATCACACCCTTATGGTCACAGCCTCCTGGTCTGATAATCTGATAGCTCGGACTATAAGAAAATATGCCAGGAGCTCGTGCCTATCACTAGGCTTCACGAGAAGACTATCTATCGACTTTGGATCCTTACTTTCCATCTTCAATAAATGAACGACCTGGCTGGCATTAAGCCCCTCCAAAACCCTTCCGAGTGTCTGTCTGGCCGCGGGATGGAGATCAAAACTTCTGTAACTGTTTGCTGTCGGCGAGTGATGTCTGGCGATTGCCGTAAAGATGGATCTCATCAGCTTAAATCTGGGAGCTTCTATCTGCCCTGGCGCCCCAACTAGCTGATGAATGATTTTGAAGACGGCCGCTGCGCTCTCAGCAGCATGCGGTGGACGGCGACGGGAGATCTCGGATTCCAAGCTCCTTTGGCTGGGGTCAGCCGGATCGTAGTCTGTGTGGGCAAGCATGCAATTCTCCGCCACCGGCGCGCCGATCCTCTTCTGCCACTCATGGGCCCAAATCTGCCATTGCTTGTTCATCTTGCCTACATCATGCAGCGCTATGGCAAGACGAACAGCTCGCATGAGCGATCCCTCGGGCAGACCCATCTGTTTTTCCAGACGTTTCGCGGAGTAGGCCATCTCGCCTTCGAGTTTACCATGATAGACATTCAGCATCTTGCGGATGTGTTCTTCGTAGCTCTCGCGTTCATGACCCGTCCATCGTTCTTTGCTTTTCCAGGTCTCATGTCGTTTCTGGAGTATTGATCGGAGTTCTCCGCCGGGGGCGAAACGGAAACCCACGCTTGCATCATATCTTGCCAGCATCGGATTTACCACATAAATGGGAGAGGAACCCAGCTCCTGAGAGGATCCCACCTGCAACCATTCGTACCGGCTTGTATATTCATCATGATTCTCCCGAGGGTACATGAGTGTCCATGGAATGCTTTCATTGGGTAGGCCTGCATCCTCCCATTCCCTGATCTTTCCCTGCAGCGTGCCGATGAACATGGAGAAGCCCTCGAGCTCGTAGGGATCCTCGATCTCAATCGGGTCAGGGTGCACCAGCACTGTGACCGAATCGACATTTCGGATCAGCTGTCTTGCATGTCCCACATCCTGCCGATCGATGGCATCTTCCATCTGCTTGCGATGGGAGTACTCGATTTGCTCAAGGCTGTTCAGCATTTTCTTATCAGCTTCACCGTGGACGAGGTTTATCAAGCGCTGCTCAGCCGTGAAATCCATGTTCTCCCCGACAAAGGATGGCAGCGCCTCCCAGGTCTCTCTTGACAGAGTTTCCTGCTCGCCAAGATATGGTGCGTAATTCAGCTTGCCATTTTCATCCACAGGTACCTGATAGACATAGACCTCCCCTCTCTCGTCCATGAAGCGAGCACAACGGCCTGCCCGCTGGAGTATCGAGCTTGCTGGGGCCACCTCTGTGTGCATGACCTCGCAGGTGATGTCCAGACCAACTTCGATAACCTGCGTGGCCACCAGAATAACGCTGCCATCCTTTTTCTGCGCTTTGCCGAACTGGTTTCGTATTTCATCCTCTTTTCTCAGCCGGTCTTCTCTGAGATATCGAGAGTGAAGAAGGACGATTTGTATGTCTGGATCAGCCTGAGCGCTCAGCTCCTCGAAGAGTTTCTGGGCCCTCTCCACGGTGTTGCATATGGCAATGGATCGGCTGCGGTGATGCTTTAAAACAGCCTCTGCAGTGAGTGGCGCATCTACACGATAAAACCGACGATCCTTGTTCCTTTGTGTTGGGATCCCTTGAAGTTCCTCATCGCTTACTGTGACCACCTCTGCATCCAGCAGAGAGGCAAGCCGGTTGAGCATCTCCTTAGAGAAGGTGGCTGTCATCAAAACGAAAGGCGTGATACCCTTCAGCATCCGCAGCATCTCCAACGTAGTCGGCAGGGTTGAACCCGGATCGAGCAAATGGAATTCGTCAAATACAAGATACGAGGAAATCACCGCCCCTGCATTCATATTCCCCTGGCGCATGCTCAAAGAATACGGTATGTTCAGAAAGCTTGAAAGGATCTGGTCGACAGTGGCGAAGATGATCTCTCCTTCAAGTCGCCGGTCGTCCTGCTGCTCTCCGGTCTGTAGGCGAACATCGAGATTGCTGTGTTTCTCGTCCCTTTTCAACTCATCCCAGAAGCTCCGGGCCAGCACCCGCATGGGCACGCAGTATATAAGCTTGCGAGGGAAATCCAAACCCTCCTCCCGTGCCAGAAGATAGGGGAATAACGCAGCCTTGGTTTTCCCTGAGCCGGTTGGAGCCTGCAGGATCACGTTCCGGCCGGCCAGCAGATGCTCCGCTGGTCTCGTCTGGAAACGGCCGTACGGAGCATCTACATGGAAGATGTCAGCAAATGCCTGATCTATTGTTTCGCTCATCTACTCAAAATCCCTTCATATTGTTGAATCTCTGAATTACCAGCTTAAACTGCTGTGTTGGATAACCTCCCGTGATGACGTCTCGAGATATCGATTCCGGTATATTCTCCATGCATTCCTGAAATCGTCTTCTGCTTGCGGATTTTCATGACTTATCCAACACAGCAGCTTAAACAGGTGATTTTGCAATATACCATTGACAGCACACCAAGCAGGTCTTGATGAGCTCCCTAGTGAGTTTTCTTCCCCCAAATCCCCTCCCGCTCGATCTCGAACCACTCCGCATCCTCCACCAGCGTGCCCGGCACCCAGCAGATTTTGCATCTGCTCAGTCTGCATCCAAACGCATCGCTTCTCCTGGTGTCAGTCTGTCTTCCCACCAGAGGCTCTATCTCGCCCCTTCCTCTTAAATCATTTGCGGGCGTGTGGGCCAGAACAGGCTCAGATCCCTTGACTCTTACCAGTGGGCGCTCGCCATCGAGTCTGTACCTCTCCGGAGCATTTTCCTCCGTTTGGAATTCCAGGCAACAAAGTCGCCCGAACCCGTAACGCCGTTCGCCGCCGATCTGGAGATCTCCGAGCCAGGCAAGCCAGTTCTCTTCATCGCCCAGAACCGCTTTCGCATCATCATCCAGAAAGACCAGGCCGCCGATGAGCGTCCGGCTGCCATCTTGGCGGTACGGAGCGATGAACTCCACCTCATGCAGGCCTCCCTCCTCTGCGGAGGTGGTCGATGCGTCCAGGGCGGTGGTGACATGGGCGCTCAGGTAGCGGCGCTCGAACTCGGCCACGG